>CAYGUY010000028.1:0-45241 GCA_964353165.1 uncultured Maribacter sp. | reverse complement strand
AACCAGGCTCCGGTAGTTACGAATCCTGGATTGCAGAACAGTGTCGATGGGGACGTGGTATCCTTACAGGTGACCGCAACTGATCCGGAGGATGATGTGCTGACCTATTCGGCTACCGGGCTACCTACTGGGCTGTCCATAGATACTGCTACGGGACTTATCAGTGGCACTATCGCCAATGGCGCTTCTACCAATAGTCCTTACGCTGTTGATATTACGGTAACCGACGACGGTACTCCTCCGGAATCTGCCACGGTTTCATTTATGTGGAACGTAACGGATGTTGCTGTTAACCAAGCTCCGGTTGCCATTGCTACTGCTGATTTACTTTCCGGACCTTCACCTTTGACTGTTAACTTTACGGGAAGCAGTTCTACTGATGATAGTGGTATAGTATCTTATTTATGGGATTTTGCAACAGGTGAGGTTTCTACCATTGAAAATCCTATGTACATCTTTGAGATTCAAGGTACGTATGAAGTTACACTTACCGTTGAAGATGAAGAAGGTTTACAGGATAGTATAGCTATTACCATAGTGGTAGATGATAATATTTCACTAGAAAATCCTGATGAGAATTCGATTATAATTGCACCTAATCCTGCTGGGGATTCAACTGAGTTATGGATCGACTTGATAGATGATACTGATGTTTTAGGTGTCTATATCTATGATTTAAGTGGAAGGCTCGTGCAAAAGAATGACTTAATAGGTATCAATAGCAGTATCGGTAGCTATAGCCTAAATACGTCGAATTTACAAAATGAAGTTTATACTATTTATGTGTTTTTATCTGGTGAATCTAAACCACTCGTCAGTAAGTTGGTAGTGCAACATTAGAGATAAAAATAAGTGTCGTTCTTACTTATCGATACATAATTAAAAAGATTAAATTTATGAAGAGAAGCCGATCAGTGCATTATTGATCGGTTTTTTCGATTTTTAGCGTTTTTATAATTAAGCTGCTGTTCAAACTCGCTTCCTAATTTGAATGGTTCATGAATTCCTCGCATATTTAGGTATAGTTCGTAATTTGAGAATGCGACCGATTTTATTCATTTCCCTATGTGTTTAAGTAGATATACCCTTAAACTAGCTATGCGGCGTATGCGGGCATTCCTAAATTAATAGGAAAGCAAATTAGGTTCATAAAAAGATACTTAATAATACTGATATGACACGTATGAAGTTTCCAACGAAGTTGAAGATTAAAGCGGCTCTGGGCGCCCTAAAGAAACGTAAGAAGATATAAGGTCTGGCACAAAGTTTCCAGGCCTCGACTCAACAGATCAATTCATATATTTACGGATTTCTGTCACAAGGCAAAGTGTACAACGAGTGGATGAAAATAGAACATTGACCTTTTTTCAAAAGTAAGCGACCAACATAAAGTAAAGTTTTATTTTTCGAATAACACGTTGCGATGAAGCCACTAAAGTAAAGATAGCAATGGATAGGCACCAATTATAAAATCTTAGTAAGTTATGGAAGAGCAAGTGATTGCAACTATTAATTTCAATTGATAATTCGGAATTAATTTATGTATTAAAAATTTTTGAATTGAAAATAAACATAGTTATACCGATATCCTTTTAAAGGGGTATTTCTATTTGTCAGTAAATTGATTTTTACAAAATTACTTAGATGATTTAAGAACCAATATTCCCATTGCCAAATATTTCTATCGCGGATACCTTTGGTCTGTCACTAGTTGCTTCGAATACAATATTTAATACACCATCGGTAACCTCAACATCGTACATTCTTGAGCTGGCAGCAGCAGCCCCAATGTCCTTAAATATATCGTAACCGGTAAATATTTCAGTTTGTTCCATGGAAATATTAAAAACCCTACTACCAACTCCTCCTTCAAGCATTTCAGGGTTATCCACGCCCCAGTATATTTCAGCAAAATACAGCTTGACAGTGTAAGAACCATTACTTATTGGAATAGCGTAAGAAAAGGGACTGGTTGGGTTGTTGTTTTCCGTAACACGTTCTGTTAAGTATATTTCATCCATATCTGTACCAGCAATTTCAGTGACAGACGGATTCGAATAGGCTTCAGATTGACCTTCGAAATATTGGTCGGCTTGAAAAATAATATCACCATAAGCAATTTCGGGACCTCCACTATTGATTCGCAGAATGGATGGCCCTACAGGTTCTGTTGATTGACCTATTTCCTCAGCAGGATTAGGTTGAATCCCTGTGAAATTAATTATTTGGGTATCCGTAATCGAGATACCGTTAACAGTTCCTGTAACGATGACCGATTCTTCTATATCACTTGAAATACTTACTGAATACGTTCCATCACCATTATCCGTAATTTCGGATATAATTGCAGTACCGGTCGTATTTAGCACTACTGTATCGCCTCCAGTGGTTAAAAGTGTACCATCATTATTTGCAAGTTGCACCGTTACTGTGGACGTTACTGTAATTATTCCCTCCACTGGTGTGGTGGCTTCAATGGTTGTATTGGTATTTGTAGGGTCTAAAACTAATTCAAGTTCTGGTTCTGGTTCTGATTCAGGCTCAGGTACTAATTCCACACTGTCATCACTACTACTGCACGCATGTAGAATTGAAGCAAAGGATACACAAAGAAGTATGAGGAGTAAAATATTAGTGAGAGATTTCTGTATCATAAAATTATATTTTTTACTAATTCTTGTTGTTTAATTTATATGAATGTAGGATAGTGAATCACTTTATTGTATTATCATATTTCGGTATCTGCTTCCTCTACATTCATTTTGCAGTTATAATTATTCTAATATGCAAAACTTATGATTGTATCTTTTCAATTAAAACATGTATTAAGAAATAAGTAATTATTTCTTAATAATAATTTATAAGCCCTATCCATAATAAAAAAAATCAGTCTGAATTTCATATGTCATTTAGGTCAATAATTAATTTGATTTTGCCTATTTTGTAATGAATTGTATTTCTTGTAAATGGATTGGTACTATCTTGTAAAAAAAAATGGTTATGTGAGCCACAAATCCTTCTAATTTCATACAATTAGTTCAACAGTATTTCTTAACAGTGGTACAATTCGCTCTAGGGTTTTATTGTTTAACCTAATATTTTTAATAGCTTTTATTTGAGTTTGATTGTGTACATCGGAGGCAATAAAATCAATTAGCCCTTCTTCTAATAACCTTAAGGTTATTTTTTTTACCTCCTTACCATAAAAATCACTAAGGGATAACATATTTAGCTGAAAAAGTATACCTTGTTCTTTAAAGGTAGCATACTTTTTGTGATTTTGGTGTAAAAAAATATACCTTTCTGGATGTGCTAAAATTGGAAAGAATCCTTTTTCCTTAATTTTAATCAAGGCTTCATCAAAATTAAGTGATGGTTGTAGATAGGACATCTCGATTAAAATATAGCGTTGGGCCAATGGCATCATTTTATCAGACTCAATAAGTTTTTCAAATCCAGAATCAATCATATGCTCTGCCGCGGCATCAATCCTTACGCGGTCCATACTATACTTTTTTAGTTCGTTTCTCAAAAGCGATAGCGAATTAGAAATACTCGTGGGATTATTTGGATAATAGTTCTCCATGATATGTGGCGTACAAATGAAATTAGAAATTCCAATTTCGCCCATACCTTTTATTAAATCCAAAGATTCTTCAACTGTTTTTGCTCCGTCATCGATTCCAGGAAGTATATGGTTATGGATATCCGTAAATCCGTCCAGGTAATCAACTAAGAATTTTTTTTTGAAGAAGAAATCAAACATGATAACTATAGTTTTTTCGATAGTCCCAAAGTTAAGACAATACAACGGATTTTAATTTTTTCTATTACCTAATTGATTGTTCCTAGCTCTTGTTGTGATAGAATTAGCTGTCAAAATATGAGACTAGCTGTGTGTTGAAATCTTTGATTAAGCTATTCTGTGTTTATAATTCAAAGCTTTTCTTAATGAGTTTGCAAGCATAATCACGTGAGATCTTATATATAGGATGTAATACCTTATCTTTTTGTATCTTGTTTACAGTTCAACTAAATAGGAGAAATCATATTTGGTTTGACCGAAATAGTGTTTTTGCGTTTATTTATTTTATCGGAATTAATTATTAAGCCTATTTTAAAATATTCAGTTGTGATTAAAAAGCTTGTATGTTGTTGGATTTGTTTTCTTTCTTTCACCATTATTTCTGCCCAGTGGAAACCTGCCGGTAATAAAATTAAAACGGCCTGGGCCGAAAACGTTGACCCTCAAAATGTACTTCCCGACTATCCTAGGCCAATGATGGTGCGTGAAGATTGGAAAAATTTAAATGGACTTTGGGATTATGCCATAGTCAAAAAGGGGACTTCTTCCCCTATAACATATCAGGATAAAATTTTGGTGCCATTTGCTGTGGAATCTAGCTTATCCGGAGTCATGAAAGAAGTAGGTAGCGCTAACGAGTTGTGGTATGCCACAACTTTTGATGTGCCACAAAACTGGCAGGAAAAAGATATACTACTCCATTTTGGTGCAGTAGATTGGAAAGCCGAAGTTTGGATCAACGATATAAAAATTGGATTTCATGAAGGAGGCTACACTCCGTTTTATTTCAATATAACTCCCTTTTTGTCCGAAGGAATGCAACGCCTTACCGTTAAGGTTTGGGATCCAACCAATGATGGTCCCCAGCCTAGGGGTAAGCAAGTTAAGGACCCCAAAGGCATCTGGTATACACCGGTTACGGGTATATGGCAAACGGTTTGGTTGGAGCCTGTGGCCAAGAAACGTATTACTCGGTTAAAAACCGTTCCTAATATTGATAATGCTACTCTTACCGTTTCAACGGAAGTTCATGGGGCGGTTTTTGGTGATATTTTGGAGGTAAGTGCATATGATGGGACTACCTTGGTAACGACTACTAAGGCAGCGGTAGGTGAGGATGTTTTGCTATCAATTTCAAATCCTAAATTATGGTCTCCTGAACGTCCTTTTTTGTACGATCTAACTATAAAACTGATAAGTAAAGGAACGGTTACCGATATCGTAAAAAGTTATTTTGGCATGCGAAAAATAGCGTTAAAAAAGGATAACTTTGGGATTGTAAGGATGCAACTTAACAACTCCGATTACTTTCAATTTGGACCTCTTGATCAAGGTTGGTGGCCAGATGGACTCTATACTGCTCCAACCGATGAGGCTTTGAAATATGATATTATCAAGACTAAAGAGCTTGGGTATAATTTAATCAGGAAACATGTGAAAGTGGAGCCAGCAAGTTGGTACACCCATTGCGACCGCTTGGGTGTTTTGGTTTGGCAAGACATGCCCAATGGGGACGAAGGGCCGCAATGGCAGGGGAAAAAGTATTTTGATGGGAGTGAATTTAAGAGGAGTCCCAAATCAGAAGAAATCTATAGGACCGAATGGAAGGGCATTATGGATTATCTTTATTCCCATCCCAGTATTGTTTCTTGGGTTCCTTTTAACGAGGCATGGGGACAGTTTAAAACACATGAGATAGCCGAATGGACCAAAAGTTATGATCCAAGTAGACTCGTTAACGCCGCCAGCGGGGGGAATTTTTATCGTACTGGCGATATTGTAGACTTACATAATTATCCTGAACCAAAAATGTACTTATACGATGCTGAGCGAACGAATGTATTAGGGGAGTACGGCGGAATTGGCTTACCTATTAAGGGTCATCTTTGGAATACTGATAATAACTGGGGTTACGTAAAATTTAAAAACTCAAAAGAAACGACAGCGGAATATGTAAAATATGCAAAACAACTAAAAAATCTGGTTAAAGCTGGTTTTTCTGGCGCTATTTATACCCAAACAACGGATGTAGAGGGAGAAGTAAATGGTTTCATGACCTATGATCGAAAAGTAGATAAAATGAATGTTCCCGAGGTGAGAAAAGCGAATTTAGAGGTAATAAATATGCTACAAAATTAAGATGTCCGTAATGCATGAATTATCTGAAACGGTTTATGAACTAATGGGCACAAACGATAATTGTTACACACATACTTATGAAAAATAAATGGTTTACAATAGTTGTCCTTAGTTTGTCATTTGCTTGTAAGGATAGCCAAAAATTTTCATCCAAAATAGATAGAATCGATTCTATCGAAACAAAAATTCAACCGGCCGCTTCTTACCTAAACGATAAACAGTTCGATACGATTATAGACGATAAAACTGTACAGCTATATTGGTTGGAGAATGCTGCGCTAAAAACGGCAATCACCAACTATGGCGGACGTATTGTTGGTTTGTACGTGCCGGATAAAAGGGGAGCCCTAATTGATGTAACTATTGGCCGGGCTAGTATCAAAGAATATGTGGAATCTGATGAAGCCTATTTTGGGGCTACCATAGGTAGGGTAGGAAATCGTATCGCTAAAGGAACATTTGCATTGGATGGGATAGAATATTCCATACCAACTAATAATAATGGAAATGCTTTACATGGGGGCTATAATGGATTTCAGGATGTGGTATGGCAGGTGGAACAGCTAAATAAGAACAGTATCGCGCTAAGTTATCTTTCTCCTGATATGGAAGAAGGTTTTCCTGGGAATTTGACCGTTAACGTTACCTATACTTTAACCGATGATAACGCCCTTAAAATTGAATATGATGCGGTAACCGACGAGCCTACCGTTGTTAATTTAACAAATCACGCTTATTTTAATCTAAATGGGGAGGGGAGTGGTACCATTCTAAATCATTCCATGCAGATTTTTGCTGATTCTTTTACCCCTGTTGATGCTGGCCTTATACCTACCGGAGCGTTTAGGCCTGTTAGTGGAACTCCTTTTGATTTTACAGTACCTCATACGATTGGAGAGCGAATCGCAATGGATAATGAGCAGTTAGTGCTTGGAGGTGGATATGATCATAATTTTGTACTCAATGCTAAACAAGTAAGTGGTATGGCCCATGCCGCAAAAGTTGTTGGTGATGCCTCAGGAATTATAATGGATGTATATACCACAGAGCCAGGAATTCAATTTTATACTGGAAATTTTATGGCTTCGAAAAATATATTGAAGTCGGGCGCAACAGATGATTTACGGACAGCCTTTTGTTTGGAAACGCAGCATTTTCCGGATAGTCCTAATCAACCAAATTTTCCGTCCATTCGGCTCGATCAAGGAGAGACCTACAGTACGACTTCTGAATATCGCTTTTCTGTAGAGTAGTTTCACCAAAACAAGCAAGAAGTGTTTTATCTAAAACTATCATCTTAGCTAGACTATCCCAATCGTAGAAATTCACTTTTTGTAAATCAACTACGATAAAAACTTATTAACATCAACAAGCGAGAATACGAACCTGGACTTTAATTGTTTTATTGCTTTACTTCATATTTCGTACTGTGTAAATTTTTATGCTAGCTAATCTAGGCTAGTGCATGATTCATAAAATCACTCCTTTTTAATACATGAAATTTGTATTCATATGATGAATTCGTATTATTTCCCAATACAGAAATTAGAAAAAATATTGCCCAATAGATCATCTGTGGAAACGCTTCCCGTAATCTCTCCTAAATGATATAACGATTCCCTGATGTCAATAGCCATAAGGTCGCTAGGTATGTCAATATCCATTCCTTCTTTTACTTTTTGTATGGCTTCTAGGGCTTTCAACAGCGCATCGTAGTGGCGATTGTTGGTTACAATAATGTTATTATTACCTAAGTTTCCTGCACTTGAAAGCGACAATAACGTATTTTTCAAATCCTCAACCCCAATTCCTGTTTTTGCCGACATTAATTGGATTCCGGAATAGGTTGTTTTTAATTCGTTTAGGCGACTTTCTGAGACTTCATCTATCTTATTTGCGATTAAAAGAATCTTCTTATCAGGAAATTTCTCTTGCAGGGTTTTTATCTCGATTTCCTTGTTTTTTATAGCTTCAAATAAATATATAGCCAACTGTGCTTGTTCTATTTTCTCAAAAGCGCGTGCAATACCAATTTTTTCTATCGTATCTGTAGTTTCTCTTATTCCAGCTGTATCTATAAATCTAAAATTTACGCCACCAATAGAAATTTGATCTTCCACAGTATCTCTAGTGGTGCCCGGAATATCGCTCACAATGGCACGTTCCTCATTTAAAATTGCATTTAGCAAGGTAGATTTGCCCACGTTGGGTTCACCCACAATAGCTATAGGAATTCCATTTTTGATTACGTTTCCTAGGGAGAAGGAATCAATCAAGTCTTTTAAGACTTTAGTTATTTTTTGTAGAAGTTGATTGAACTGAGTTCTATCCGCAAACTCCACATCCTCCCCAGAAAAATCTAGCTCTAATTCAATTAAGGACGCAAAATTCAATAATTCCTGTCTAAGGTCATTTATGGTCGTGCTAAATCCACCACGCATTTGCTGTATAGCAATCTGGTGCGCTGCTTCACTATCGCTTGCAATCAGGTCTGCAACTGCTTCTGCCTGACTTAAGTCCATCTTGCCATTTAAAAAGGCGCGCATGGTGAACTCCCCGGCAGATGCCATTCGACACCCATTTCTTAAAAACAATTGAATGATTTGTTGTTGAATATAGGATGAGCCGTGACAGGAGATTTCAATTACATCTTCACCAGTGTAAGAGCGTGGATTTTTGAAAATGGTGACGAGAACTTCATCCAATAACTTTTCATTGTCGACAATATGTCCAAGATGTACGGTGTGACTTTTTTGTTCTTTAAGTTTCTTATAGGTAATGGGTTTAAAATGTTTGGAAACTAATTTGATTGCTTCGGTTCCCGAAATACGGATTACGGCAATGGCACCCGCCCCCGATGGAGTGGCCAAGGCAATAATAGTGTCGTTTTGAATCATGTTACAAAAGTAAATAATATAACCATAGTATTGTTCTGGTTCACTTGGTTACGTTGTGTAATTTGTACAAGGAAATTATGTACATTCGTTCGCCTAAATAAAAATGAAACTAGTTATGAGATATATAAAATTGACAGTAATTATCATAAGTCTATTTGGAACTGTAACAAGTTCTTATGCCCAAGCCACAGAAACAAATCAAGAGCAAGTTGCTATTCCGAGTACCAACCAAGAGGAACTAAGCATGGTTAAGGATAATGTGGAAGCTGCCGAAAAGGAAGCGAAAAAGGCAAAAAAGAAGGAGAAAAAAGAGAAAAAGGAGGCTAAAGCTAAATCTGCTGAGGATAAATTAGAAAAAAGGATTGATGCGCTTTCGAACACTATCAAGAAGGATAAAAAGCAGATAGCGAAGTTAGAATCCAAAATAGAAAAGGGCAAGGCCAAAGGGAAACTGGCACCTGTAGCTATTGATAAAATGAATGGTAAAATTGGCAAGTTGAACATTAAGACGGCTAAGAACCAAGCTAAGCTAGAAAAACTGGTAAAGAAATAGGTTTTACTTTCTCCATCGCTATTGTAACATTTTTTGATATTTTAAGACATATAGATAGTAATTCATCTTAAAATCAATCAAAAAATGGAAATTATTAATCAGAAGAGTGTAGTTAGGGAGGATCGCAATGTATTGGTCATTGCACATTTAAGTCAATATTTGGACTATATAACGGGTGTTGGAGGGCTGGTGGTTCCCTTAGTGCTTTGGCTTAGCTTAAGGGATAGTGTTGTAGGCATGAACCAACACGGGAAGTCAATAATCAATTTTCAATTAAGTCTTATTCTCTATATCATTATTGGAATACCGAGTATTCTATTATTCGGGTTGGGAATTATTCTTCTTGTGCTAACAGGAATTCTTTCTTTGGTTATGCCAATTGTCAATGCAGTAAGGGCAAGCCAAGGGGAAGCGCCGAGTTATTTTGGAACCATACGTTTTATTTCTTAGAATGATAATAAGTAAAAAAGGGGGGAGCAATAATTGCTCCCCCCTTTTTTACTTATATATTTTATAGTGCTCAGGGTTATCCATTTAGCATAACTGGCATAACCAACATCGTTACACTTTCTCCTTCGTCTAAACCATCGATTGGAGTTAGAATACCTGCTCTGTTGGGTAAACTCATTTCTAAGGAAACTTCATCCGCTGCAAGATTATTTAGCATTTCGGTTAGAAAGCGAGAGTTAAATCCTATTTGCATATCGTCACCTTGGTATGCGCATGTTAAACGTTCTTCAGCTTTGTTCGAATAATCGATATCCTCCGCCGAAATATTAAGTTCAGCTCCTGCAATTTTTAGTCGTATCTGGTGTGTTGTTTTGTTTGAGAATATAGAAACTCTTCGTACCGAACTTAAAAACTGATTCCGTGTAATTGTGAGTTTATTCGGGTTCTCTTTTGGAATTACGGCTTCGTAATTAGGATACTTCCCATCGATCAAACGGCATATCAATTCAGTATCGTCAAAGGTGAACTTAGCATTACTGTCGTTATATTCTATAAGCACGTCGGATTCGCTTCCCGCCAAAATACCTTTTAATAGTGTAAGTGGTTTCTTTGGCATGATAAACTCGGCTACCTCAGATGCGCTAACATCTTCTCTTCTATATTTTACAAGCTTATGGGCATCTGTTGCTACAAATGTTAAATTTTCTGGTGAGAATTGAAAGAACACCCCACTCATTACAGGTCTTAGGTCATCATTACCCGATGCAAAAATGGTTTTGGTAATGGCTGTGGCCAATATATCGCCTAAAAGCGTTGTAGAACTTGGGCTCGCCAATTCCACGGCTTTTGGAAATTCCGCACCGTCGGCATAAGCCAACGCATACTTGCCATGATTACTACTAATTTCAACCGTATTATTGTCGGCGACCACAAAAGTCAAAGGCTGTTCCGGAAAGGTTTTTAAGGTTTCCAACAACAATCGTGCAGGAACCGCAATAACTCCCTCGTTATCAGAATCAACCTTTAATACAGAACTCATGGTTGTTTCCAAATCTGACGCAGATACTGTCAGCTTATCTTTCTCGAGGTCAAAAAGAAAATTATCCAAAATAGGTAAAGTGTTGCTATTATTGATAACGCCACCTAAAATTTGAAGTTGCTTTAATAAATACGTGCTGGATACTATAAATTTCATTTTGTTCTACTTTGAATTATATCTATAAATGTCTCCTCAGCTACTTATTTTACTTCCTAAATCAGGAGAATTGTATCCAACAAAGATATTTGAATTGTGGTTTTATAAGAAACAAACTTATTAACAGCATGCCAATTGCTTTTTAGGCACCCAAGCACCGCAATACCAACTTAATCTGAAGTATTATTTTAAAAGCTCGGTTAGTTATCAACTATGCTATACTTGTTTTATTTATGAATCTATGGCAAATAAGGAGGTCTTCAAGATTTTAATACGGTGGGTTGATTTTATTAATGGGCAACAAGGTCAAGGAAAACTAGAAAAAATCGATGATGATGGTATCTCTATAATCCAAACCTAGTAAGGTAGAGGCACCACCGACCGTATTTAGGTTACTTTTATAAATGGCAAGCTCTATATAACCTGAAGAGTTAAAGAGAGCAAGCAGATCTCCATCCCCTTTGCGTTTATTTTTTTCCAACTTAAAATCAATGATATCGCTATAACTAGAATATATTTCTTTGATTTTTTGGTTTCTAGCTTGTAATTCAAATCCTAATCCTTTCCTATGCCCTTCAAACAAGTTTTTTCTGATATTGGTTACCACGTTTCCGTAGTTGTCGATATAAATTACACTTCCTGTAATTCTTTTACCATCTTCGGAAACCCTTGGTGAGAACTCTCTTAGCAGTTTTAGTTGTGTAAATGGTTTGCCTACAACCTCCAAAGTGCCTCCTCTAGCAATATGGCAAGCTACTTGTACAAACACACTCATTACGGGAAAGGAACCTTGAATGCGGTCAGGGATATTTATTTGGACCACTTTTTCCGGATGTAATTCTGAAGTAATAAGGCCAATGACCCCTGTGTTTGCACTTACAAAATAGTGTCCATCTACTAAAACGGCGATATGTTGATTTTCTTGGGTTGCTTCTGAATCTACTCCTACAATGTGAATGGTTCCTTTTGGGAAATTATGATAGGAATTCTGAAGTATATAAGCACATTCCTGAATATTGAAAGGCGCAATGCCATGTGAAATATCAACAATATTTGCATCTGGGAGTTCGGTATAGATCGATCCCTTTAATACCCCAACAAAGTGGTCTTTAATCCCAAAATCAGTCGTTAAGGTAATAATCGCCATGCCACAATGTTGATATGTTTTTGCTAAGGCAAACTTAATTTTTACTTAAATTTGATGAACAAAATTAAACAAAAAAAGAGCCAAGCGAAATTATTCTTCGCTTAGTTGTCATCCTATTAAAAATTACTATTTGAACGAGCTAATTTTAGAACTTACCGAAATAAGTCCAAGAGATTTTTTTGGACAGCAGAACGAACATATAGACCTCTTAAAGAAGTATTTTCCGAAATTGAAAATAGTAGCTAGGGGCAGTAAAATTAAGGTATACGGAGACGATACCCTGCTAGAAGAATTTGAAAAACGATTCGAAATGCTTACTGCTTATTTTGTCAAATATAACAAACTTGACGAAAACAGTATTGAGCGCGTTCTTATGGATACCGAGGAAACTACTAGGAATCAATCATCGGCTAAAAGTGGTGAAACCCTTGTTCATGGTGTTAGTGGCAGGTTGATAAAAGCTCAAACTGCAAATCAGAGACGTTTGGTAGATGCTTCAAAAAACAACGATATGGTTTTTGCAATAGGACCTGCGGGAACGGGTAAAACGTATACCGGTGTTGCCTTGGCCGTAAAAGCCTTAAAAGAAAAGCAGGTCCGTAAGATTATCTTAACAAGACCAGCTGTTGAAGCTGGGGAAAACTTAGGTTTTTTACCAGGAGATTTAAAGGAAAAGTTAGACCCTTACATGCAGCCGCTTTACGATGCGTTGCGCGATATGATCAGTCCAGAAAAGCTGACACATTACATAGAAACAGGAATTATTCAAGTGGCACCTATGGCATTTATGCGCGGCAGGACCTTGGACAATGCATTTGTAATTCTGGACGAAGCTCAAAATACTACACATGCTCAAATGAAAATGTTCCTGACTCGGATGGGGAAGCATGCTAAATTTTTGATTACCGGTGACCCAGGGCAAATAGATTTACCGAGGAGAACCATTTCTGGATTAAAGGAGGCCCTTTTGATTTTACAAAATGTGGAAGGGATAGAAGTAATTTACTTGGATGACAAAGATGTAATTAGGCATAAGCTAGTCAAAAAAGTAATTGATGCTTACAAAACCATAGAACATCATAATTAGAAATTACTAAAGCCAAATGGCCGTTTCACATCTTTTGTTTAAAGAATTTATAGGATACAATGAATACCATTATAGATACGAATTTTAATTTCCCGGGTCAGCAAACTGTGTATAAAGGGAAAGTACGTGAAGTTTATGCCTTAGAAAACAATATTATGGTAATGGTTGCTACGGATAGGCTTTCCGCTTTTGATGTTGTTATGCCTAAGGGAATTCCTTTTAAGGGCCAAATTCTGAATCAGATCGCTACGAAAATGATGGTGGATACCGCCGATATTGTTCCCAATTGGTTGACTGCTGCACCGGATCCCAATGTAGCCATAGGTCATGCATGCGAGCCCTTTAAAGTAGAAATGGTGATTAGGGGATATATGAGCGGACATGCTGCACGTGAATACAAAGCAGGTAAACGAACACTGTGCGGTGTTGCTATGCCAGAAGGAATGAAGGAGAACGATAAGTTTCCTAAACCAATTATTACACCTGCGACCAAAGCTGAAATGGGCGACCACGATGAAGATATTTCAAAAGAAGATATTTTAAAACGGGGAATCGTGTCTAAAGAGGATTATGAAGTTTTGGAAAATTATACATACGCACTTTTTAATCGAGGAACGGAAATAGCCGCTAAGAGAGGCTTAATCTTGGTAGATACGAAATATGAATTTGGTAAAACTAAAGACGGAGAAATCGTATTAATCGATGAAATTCATACACCGGATTCTTCCCGTTATTTCTATGCCGATGGTTACGCAGAACGACAGAAAGGGGGAGAAGCGCAAAAGCAGCTTTCAAAAGAGTTTGTGCGACAATGGCTAATTTCCAATGGATTTCAAGGTTTGGAGGGACAATCAGTTCCGGAAATGTCGGAGGAGTACATTACTTCAGTATCCGATAGGTATATTGAACTTTATGAAAAGATTACGGGAGAGAAATTTATAAAAGCGGATACAGAGAATATTCAAAAGCGTATCGAGAAAAACGTTTTGACGTATTTAAAGTGATTTAAAACGTTCCTTTACCGAAGATATTTCAGTTGTTGATATACTTGCTGAACGGTTTTATTATGTGCTACACTTGAACTACCTATGGAGTGTTAAATCCTACATATTCTATAGAGCGTAATAATAAGTTTTAGCAGTCACTCAAAAATACACCAACAGCAAGACCGCCTTCCGAGGTCTCTTTGTATTTGGTACTCATGTCTTTGGCGGTTTCCCACATGGTCTGCACTACCTTGTCCAAAGGAACCTTTGCGTCTTTTGGGTCGGAACCCAAGGCGAGTTCAGCAGCATTTATTGCTTTTATAGCTCCCATTGAATTTCTTTCTATACAAGGTATCTGTACCAATCCACCTATGGGGTCGCAGGTAAGCCCTAAATGATGCTCCATGGCTATTTCTGCTGCCATCAATACTTGTTCTGGTGTACCGCCTAAAAGCTCTGTTAAAGCTCCTGCTGCCATGGCAGAAGAAACGCCAATTTCTGCTTGGCACCCACCCATAGCAGCGGATATGGTGGCTCCTTTTTTAAAGATGCTGCCTATTTCCCCAGCTACCATAAGAAATTGTTTGATATGTTCAAAGTTTCCACTATGATTTTCAATTACTAGGTAATACATTAAGACGGATGGTATAACTCCCGCACTACCATTGGTTGGTGCCGTAACAACCCTTCCTAAAGCTGCGTTTACTTCGTTTACGCTTAGTGCAAAACAACTAACCCATTGTAAAATTTGTCTAAATTTCACCTCCGTCTGTCTAATGGTCATGAGCCATTCTTCTGGATTGGAGTAGGGCAATTGCCCCTTTAATACTTTGTGCATATCGTAAGCCCTTCGCTTTACGTTGAGTCCACCTGGTAATTTCCCCTCAGTATGACAACCCGTATACATGCACTCCAACATTGTGTCCCAAATGCGTTTTATTTCTTTGTCTATTTGCATATCGGTTCTTAGCGATCTCTCGTTTTCCAAGACTATTTCCGAGATGCTTTTTTGTTCCTGTTCGCAGAAAGCCAGTAATTCCCTTCCTTTTTGGACAGGAAACGGAAATGTGTTGAATATATCCTTATTCTTCTTTGCATTTTTACGTTCCTCTACAACTACGAAACCGCCACCGATCGAGTAATAGGTTTTAGATTTTTTTTGTCCGTTTGCCAAAGTGGCCTCAAACTTTAATCCGTTGGCATGAAAAGGAAGAAATTTTCTATGAAAAACGATATGTACACTCGGGTCAAAGTGAATTTCTTTTTCTTTACCCAGTTGCAGAACTTTGTTGTCTTTTATTTTTTTCACAAGTGGATGAATATCTTCAATAGGTATATACTCCGGATCAGCACCAGAGAGTCCTAGCATAACTGCATAATCTGTGGCATGACCCTTACCGGTTAGGGATAAGGACCCGTACATGTTTACTGTTACGGTGGTGATTTCATCAAATTGTCCTTTTTGGCGGAGTTCGGCCAACCATCTTTCGGCAGCACGCCAAGGCCCTAGGGTATGGGAACTGGAAGGTCCGACTCCTATTTTTAGCATGTCAAAAATACTTATACATTCTATTTGTAACATATTAGTTGGTAATTGTTAGGCTAATTTACATAGAAGTTTGCTGGTTTATTTCAATGAAGTTTCGATAATCTAAATAATATCCTTGTGATGTTGGGTGAAAATAAGTTGTAATGACATCCTGTCAGGTAACTATCGCTTGGCATATTGTTTGTCATCTAGTTTTCGGTTAATGGAAATAAGCACTAATATTTAAAAAATATAAAATGAGTAAAATTATAGGAATAGATTTGGGTACTACAAACTCCTGTGTCTCCGTAATGGAAGGTAATGAGCCAGTGGTAATTCCAAATGCAGAAGGAAAAAGAACTACACCATCTGTTATTGCTTTCGTAGAAGGTGGTGAAATCAAGGTTGGAGACCCTGCAAAAAGGCAGGCTGTAACCAACCCGAACAATACCATATATTCCATAAAGAGATTTATGGGGAACAAATTCTCTGAATCTAGTAAAGAAGCTAAAAGAGTTCCTTACAAGGTGGTAAAAGGAGATAATGACACTCCAAGAGTTGATATTAACGGTCGTATGTATTCTCCACAGGAGCTCTCTGCTATGATTCTTCAGAAAATGAAGAAAACCGCAGAGGATTATTTAGGGCAAGATGTAACAAGAGCAGTAATTACCGTACCTGCATACTTTAATGATGCACAAAGACAAGCTACCAAAGAAGCTGGTGAAATAGCAGGTCTAACGGTAGAGCGTATCATTAACGAGCCAACCGCAGCCTCCTTGGCTTACGGAATGGACAAGAAAGATACCGACCAAAAAATAGTTGTTTTTGACTTTGGCGGTGGTACACATGATGTTTCCATCCTAGAATTAGGAGATGGTGTTTTTGAAGTGTTATCTACCGATGGAGATACGCATTTAGGTGGTGACGATGTAGATCAAAAAATTATCGACTGGTTGGCAGATGAGTTCAAGAAAGACGAAAGTATCGATTTGCGTGATGATGCTATGGCGTTACAACGTTTAAGAGAAGCTGCTGAAAAAGCAAAAATAGAATTATCATCTTCCGCACAGACCGAAATAAATCTTCCATATGTTACGGCTACTGCTAGTGGTCCAAAGCACTTGGTACGCACATTGACATTGGCTAACTTTAACAAGTTGATTGATGATTTGGTAAAAAGAACTATTGAGCCGTGCCAAACGGCACTAAAAGCTGCAGGTTTATCCAAAAGCGATATCGATGAAATTATTTTGGTTGGTGGTTCTACAAGAATTCCTGCTGTACAAGAAGCAGTTGAAAAATTCTTTGGCAAAAAACCTTCTAAAGGTGTAAACCCAGATGAGGTCGTTGCTGTAGGTGCTGCCATACAAGGTGGTGTATTAACAGGCGACGTGAAGGATGTATTGTTGTTAGATGTTACACCATTATCCTTAGGTATTGAGACGATGGGAAGTGTAATGACAAAGTTGATTGAGTCGAACACGACGATACCAACGAAGAAATCCCAAGTATTCTCCACGGCCGCTGATAACCAGCCTTCGGTTGAAATCCATGTGTTGCAAGGAGAGCGGCCAATGGCAAACGATAACAAAACAATTGGACGTTTTCACTTGGATGGTATTCCACCAGCTAAAAGAGGAACACCTCAAATTGAAGTAACCTTTGATATTGATGCGAACGGAATCATTAAAGTTTCTGCCACTGATAAAGCAACCAATAAGACGCAAGATATTCGTATCGAAGCTTCTTCTGGTTTGACAGAGGAAGAAATCAAAAAAATGAAGGCCGAGGCAGAAGCGAATGCCGAATCTGATAAGAAAGCGAAGGAAACTGCCGATAAGTTGAACGAAGCCGATGGTATGATTTTCCAGACCGAAAAGCAATTGGAAGAGTTTGGGGATAAATTATCCGATGATAAGAAAAAACCTATCGAAGATGCCTTAACGGAATTAAAAACTGCATACGAGTCTAAGGATTTGGCAGTAATTACTCCTGCTTTGGATAAAATAAACGAAGCTTGGAAGGTAGCTTCCGAGGAAATGTATAAAGCACAAGCCGATGCACAGCAGGGCGGTGCTCCCCAAGGAGAGCCAGCGCCAGATGCTACAGCTGAAGCTGATAATGTTGAAGACGTAGACTTCGAAGAAGTTAAATAACCTCAACAATGATTAATTAAGGAAAAGGGCCGGAGATATCCGGCCCTTTATTTTGCCATGTAATTTGTTTTCTGGTGATTATAATATAAAGTACCTTTAACCCATGTTACAACATATTTATCGGTTGCTAGTAGTGCTATTTTTTCTTAACGCGTGGAACTTCAATGCGCAAGAAATTAAACTATTTACATTAGCCGATTTTGATTTAAAGTATAACGTTAAGACCTGTCTTATAAACACAAGTTATGGCAAAGAAGAATATGATTTTGATCTTCAGGGGCGTTTGACCAAAGCGATAACGCGTTTTAATGATGCCGATTATGAATTGGTGACTTACAAATACAAAAATGGAGAATTGGCAGAAAAACGTTCAGAAACCTACAGGGATAATACCTTTGATTCCAGTACTTCAATCGCCCATTTTTACACCCTAGATACGCTTGAACATAGGACGATAACCGAGAAAATCGTTTCTTATGATAACGAATTTCTAGAGCAATACAGTTACGTATACGATGATAACGGAGATTTAATGAAAATTATTCGCATAAATGATGAGGGTATTGACGAAACATCATTAGAGTATAAAAAATACAAAGGGGAGCACACGGTAACTTATATGATAAATAATGTTCCTTTGAAATCTATTAGAACCTCTACTTTAAGGAAAAAAAACGGTACCATACAAAGGGTGGTATTAACAAAAGAGTTCTTAAGAGGTGAGGCCAATACGGCTTTCGAAGAAGTATTTGATGAGATGGGAACGCTAATTGCAAAGCAAGAATTTGAATTTGCGAAAGAAGAAAAGACGTTTACGCCTACAACGCGAACCACTTATGTATATGATGAAAACACTATGTTGTTAGAGGAGACGGCAAAAGGATTAAATACAACTGTAAAAAAAAGCTATATCTATCAGTACGATAAAAAGGAAGCTGGGAATTGGGTTAAACAGATCGTATCTCCTGAAAACTCCTATGTTACAAGGAAAATAATATATTACGAGGAAGGTCCCAAACAAGAATAATTTAGCTTTTCCTTTATATAAGTTTGCTGCAAATCAGGTATTGTTCCTAATTTAAATATCCAAGCCTTTAAAAGTAGTATTTTTTAGTCTCGTCCATTCTTCGCTTAGAATTCCGTAGCAGCACGAACTTCTTCTGAATCCATTTTTTACAATCATATTTTTTCGAAGTATTCCTTCTAGACTAGCTCCTAATTTTTCTATGGCTTTTCTTGATGCAAGGTTTCTTTCGTCTATTCTAAATTCTACCTTTTCAAAATTTAACGCCTCAAAAGCATATTTGAGCATTAAGAATTTCATTTGATGATTAAGTCCTGTTCCCCTGGCTTCAGGTGCAATCCAAGTCCAACCAATATGCAGTACCTTGTTTATGTTATCTATATGACCAAATCGTGTGCAGCCAACCACCGTATTGGTTAGTACGTCGTAGATAACAAAAGGGAAGGATTTTTGGATAGCGTTATCTTGTAGCGCTATATTAATGTAGTTTTTTAATTTTTCAATCGTAGAAATGTCGTTTGATCCGTATCTATTTAAGTCCATTTGTTCTGCAATGGGCCAAAGAGCCTCAAAGTGAGAAGGTTCTAAAGGCACTAGTTTAACACGATGATTCTCTAAAATTTGAGCCATAGTTTTCAAACTAATAAATTAATAATTTCATTTTTCACTTCATGCCCTCCATTAAAACGAATCGTTCGTGCAAATCCTTTGAACATACGTTTTGCTTTTTCTTCTTCCTCAATTAGCCTATCCGGTGTAATAAAAGAATCGTTAGTTCCAAGAATCATAATCACTTCTGTATTATTAGAAGTCAAATGTTCAAACCCTTGCCTATGAAGCTCTTTCGGGAGACTACCTGCATAGAGTATTAGTTTACTGCATTGTATTTTCTTTTGCGCTACCCAACGTGTTGCTATAGAGACGCCTTGGGAGAAGCCGAAAATAATAAGCTGGCACTGAGCTGGGATTGATTCTGACTCTAGAACAGCATCAATATATTCAATTACATTATCGGTTTCTTGTTTTGTATCCTCCTTGGTAAGCCAGCTAGCACCTACATGACGGTATGTATTGTTCAAATAATATTTAGACGGAGCTTGTGGCGCGATAATATAGTTTTCCTCTGGATTTAATTCGTTGAAATATTTTAAAAAATAACGGCTTAAATATCCAATACCATGAAAAACTACCCAAACATTTTTAGTTTTGGAATTTAAGGTATTCAGGGTCGTATAGGTATTCTTGGTAGAATAGGTTACTGCTTTTGTGATGCCATTCATTGGTGTTCTATAGGTTCATTGTTTTGGTATTCCTTAATTTTACAAAAAAAAGATGAAGGATCACAAAGAAAAGATTTTAAATATATGTAACGCTTCATCCAAGAATACGCTTATGGAGACCTTGGAGATTGAATATGTGGATGTAGGCGAAGATTTTCTAGTAGGTAGGATGCCTGTAAACCCAAGAGTGCATCAACCGGACGGGGTACTGCACGGAGGCGCTATGGTTGCCCTTGCTGAAAGTGTTGCCAGTGCTGCCTGCTATATTTTTATTGACGCCCAACAATTTGTTGTACGAGGAATAGAAATATCGGCAAATCATGTAAAAAGTATCGTATCAGGTTTTGTATTTGCCAAGGCAACTTTTATCCATAAAGGCCGTACCACGCAATTATGGGATATCAAGATTACCGATGAGGCAAATCAGCTTATATCCGTATGCAAATTAACAACTATAGCCTTGCCAAGGAAATAATATGCTGTCCAACCTAATTTCCCGAGCTCAAAATCATTTAGGAAAGGAGCTTCCCTTTGTTTTGTACAGAAAACCTAAGGAAAATGTTTTAAAAGCAATTTTACAGTCGGACAGCACGATACATATGGTTAACGATTATTCCGAACAAGGTTTTGTTTTTGCTCCCTTCTTGAACAATGATGGCCCAATTCTTTTAAAACCAGACGAGGTATTTCAAACGACTCTGGAAGAGTCTGTTTACCAGAATAAAAACCTTAGAAAAAAAGTCACTGACACTACTGATGATGAAGAACGTTATACGGGTACTGTTAGAAAGGCGATTTCTGAAATAAACCTAGGAAATTGCAAGAAAATAGTGCTCTCAAGAAGTTTTAAAGTTCCCTTAACAAAACCTATTTTAATTGTTTTTCAAGAGCTGTTAAACGCATATTCGAATGCTTTTTGTTATCTCTGGTATCATCCAAAAGTTGGGTTGTGGTTAGGTGCAACACCCGAGATTTTGGTAAAAACTAGTGGTTTAATGTTCACTACGATGTCTTTGGCTGGTACTCAGAATGTCCAAGAGAACGAAGAGCTTCCCAGTTGGTCGTCAAAAGAGCTGGAAGAACAGCAATTGGTTACCGATTATATAGCTGAGGTGCTCACCAATAGAGCTCAAGAACTTCAGATTGGGAACGTAGAAACCATAAGAGCCGGCCACCTTTATCACTTACGATCTAAAATAACAGGTAAATTTACTAAAGGGATGCTAAAGGATTTGATAACGGCTTTACACCCAACACCTGCCGTCTGTGGCATGCCCCTAAAGGACTCTAAACGTTTCATTCTGGAAAATGAAAACTATAAGCGTTCCTATTACACTGGATTTTTAGGAGAATTGAACTTCCGCGTGGAAAGGGAGCGAAATACAAACCGAAAAAACCAAGAAAATAGTGCTTACAAGTCCGTCGTTACTACTTCGGAACTTTTTGTTAATCTGAGGTGTATGCAAAAGGTCAACGATTCGTTAGTCATTTATATTGGTGGAGGTATAACGGCAAATTCCAATCCAAAAAATGAGTGGTTAGAAACCGAGAGTAAGGCACAAACTATGTTGCGCTTACTTGGTACTTAACCAATTTTCTATTGGGTTAAGTAAACTACAGGTTGTATTTTTGTAAGGCATGAAATATTCGTCAATTCCAGTAGCACAAACCGTAGTAGCGCAATGCAAGCTAAACGGTATAGTCAATATTGTTATTTCTCCGGGGTCTAGAAATGCGCCTTTGACGATTTCCTTTTCTGAGGATTCTTTCTTTAGTTGTTATAGTATCGTAGATGAGCGTTGCGCTGCTTTTTTTGCATTGGGTATGGCGCAAAATCTCAAACAACCTGTTGCTGTAGTTTGTACATCAGGCAGTGCTTTATTAAACTATTATCCGGCAATAGCAGAGGCATATTACAGTGAAATTCCTCTTGTGGTTATTTCATCGGATAGGCCATCGTATAAGATTGATGTTGGAGACGGACAGACCATTCGTCAAGACAATGTGTTTCATAGACATATAGGATACAACGCTAATTTAAAACAAGACGTATCACACGCAACAGAGCGGATTCATCGCTACCAACCAGAATGGCTTGATGGTGAGGAAGTAGAAACCATCCAAAATAAAGTTCAGGAATATAATAACTTAGAGCTTAATCGGGCTTTACAAACTGCTCGAAAAGAATTTTTACCTATTCATATTAACGTTCCTTTCGAGGAACCTTTGTATGATTTTATCACGGAGACGACCGTACATACCAAAAATTCCAATATAATTGAAAAAAGTGAGCCTACTATTTCACTGGATAAGTTTGCGGAATTATGGCAACATGCAAAACGAAAAATAGTATTGGTTGGTGTGAACTACCCGAACTGCGTAGTGCAAGCCTTATTGGATAACTTGGCTATGGATCCCTCGGTTATTGTGATGACAGAGACCACTTCAAATTTACATCATCCCAACTTTTTCAGCAGTATTGACACTTTGATTGCCCCAATCGAACTAGCTCAAAATAAACAGGAGCTGTTTAGTGCCTTACAGCCAGATATACTGCTAACATTTGGAGGACTTATTGTTTCCAAGAAAATTAAGGCATTTCTGCGGCAGTATAGTCCAAAGTATCATTGGCATATAGGCGAGAAGCGAGCTAACAACACCTTTTTTTGCTTGGATACGCATCTGAAAATGTCTATAAATACAGTGTTGAGCGCGTTTTATAGGCATAAGGTGTTAATAGAAAGTACTTACTTTAGTTATTGGAGCAGTATAAAACAAAGCCAACAACAAAAGAAAGCCGCATATTTGTCGCAAATACCTTTTTCTGATTTTACAGTCTTCAATTCTGTGCTCAGTCATATTCCGGACAATTATCAATTACAGTTAGCTAATAGTTCTACTATAAGGTACACACAACTATTTAGCCTTAAGGAAACGATTCAAGTATTTTGTAATAGAGGGACCAGTGGTATAGATGGCAGCACATCTACCGCAATCGGTGCATCTGTATATAATAAAAATCCAACCCTTCTAATTACTGGCGATTTAAGTTTTTTCTATGATAGCAATGCGTTATGGAACAATTACCTTAGGGACGATTTAAGGATTATCCTTATCAATAATAATGGTGGCGGGATATTTAGAATATTGCCCGGAAAAGAAGATTCGGAAAATTTCGAACGGTTTTTCGAAACCAAACATGAGCTAAATGCATCTGCACTTTGTACCATGTTCGGTTTAGAATATATTAATGCCACGGATGACACCTCATTGCAAAAAGAATTATCTGAATTTTTTAGTGTTTCTAAATCCTGTAAATTGCTTGAAATTCAAACCCCAAGATTATTAAATAATAAAATTTTGATGGATTACTTTCATTTTATATCTTAGTGGACTATTAACCATTAATTAAAGACACTAAAGATTATGAGTAAACGAGATGATTTAATCGAAAAGTACGCGGCGGACATTAAGGATAAGTTTGGTGAAAGCGCTGATATGGATTTGCTTACAAAAGTTACCATAGGTTTAGGTCCATCAATTTATAACTTGGACGCTTCCAAAGTATCTGGTGGAGATGAGAAAGAATTGGAGACAGTAAAAAATAATTACTTGATAAAGAAATTAGGTCTTAAAGATTCTCCGGACCTTATGGATGCCGTTAAGAGTGTATTGGATAAATATGGTTCATCAAACAAGAATAAACATAGAGCCGTAGTATATTACATGCTGTGTAAGCATTTCAATAAAGCGTCTATATACTAGTAAAATTAATATTTGGCTATAAAAACTGTTTCTTACGAAGCAGTTTTTTTTTGCTAAAAAATTAACTTGAGTCTTATAAAAGTGGTCTTGCGGAATATAAAATGTAATTTTGTATCATGATTGAGTTAGGTAAAAAGAATACTTTAGAAATCCTTAGGGATACCAGTGTTGGACTTTTTTTAGGCGATGCTGACGGTAATGACGTCTTACTGCCCAATAAGTATGTGCCTACCGAATATGAAATAGGTGCCAATATTGAAGTTTTCTGTTATTTAGACTATGATGAAAGACCAGTAGCAACTACTTTAGAACCCTATATAATGCTCGGTGAATTCCGTTTGCTGCAAGTGGCAGAAATCAACGAATTTGGTGCATTTATGGAATGGGGTTTGGAGAAACATTTACTAGTGCCCTTTAGGGAGCAACGGGATAAAATGAAAGAAGGGCAGTGGTATGTTGTGCATTGTTATTTGGATAGCCGAAGCGGTAGGCTAGTTGCGTCCAATAAATTGGATAAATTCCTTAGTAATGAGAGTTTAGAACTCCGGGAATGGGATGAGGTAGATTTAGTGGTTACAAGGCAAACCGACTTAGGCTGGGAAGTTATCGTAAATGAAAAGCATAAGGGATTGGTGTATTTTAATGAAGTATTCAAAACAATCAACATTGGGGATGTTATACCTGGTTGCGTAAAAACAATTAGAAAAGATAATAAGATTGATATTTCTTTGCAGCCTTTGGGTACAAGAGTGTTGGAGCCTGCAGCGAAAAAGATTTATAACGTGATTAAAGAGAATGGTGGCTTTTTAGGTTTGCACGATAAATCGAACCCTGATGAGATAAGGGATATGTTGCAAATGAGTAAGAAAACCTTTAAGAAAGGTCTGGGAACCCTTTACAAGGCAAGAAAGATCAAATTGGAAAGTGATGGCATAAGTTTAATTGAAGACTGATTTAGACATAATTAAGCTTCAACTAATTGTAATTCAGTTTTATGAGTTATAATTCATTTACATTTTTGTTGTTATGATCCGTTGGAAGGTTTATTTTTACCGAATAAAATTAAGTATAATTTAAAATAATTGTTACATTTAGTTACCTTACGATTTAAAATTATCCGTAGATGCCGTTTATAGAGGAAAGTGATTTATTGGAACTCCACAAAGATGTTGATAAGGCACAAATTATCAACGAACGTCTTTTGGACCAAATTAAGTACAAAAATAAAGAGCTAAGAAGAAGTAAGATACAGCGCAATATATTTGCCGGTATTACCGCTTTCTTTTTAGTCGGTGGTTTGGCTTTTGGTTCTTTGGCCGCAGGGTTTAGTATGTCCAATAATTACGAAAGACAGAACAATAATTTATTGGTTTCCATAGATAGTTTGGATGCTATTAAAACACGAATAGATAATTTAAAAGTGCAGAACGCAGAGTTAAGTTTGGTTAAAGAGTTTTATTTGGCCAAGGAATTTTTGGAAAAAGAGAAAATCTATTCTGTACAAGTTAAGTCCTTTGTTGATAACAATATTACTCTAGCTTCCGAAGCACTAACTAATACCTTGTTCGTTAAGACTAATCCGTTTTATTCTTATTCTCTTGGTAATTTTGAAACCTTGGCTGAGGCTCAATCGTTCAGAAAGCAATTGGTTGACTTAGGTTTTGAAGATGCCTTTGTTGCTTCTTATAAAGAAGGAAAACGCATTCAAATAGAAGATCCTTACTAGTGACAGCTTTTCGAGTTTGGCTTAATGCTGCCAGACCTAGAACACTTCCCTTATCTGTTTCAGGAATTTTAGTGGGTACCGCAGTGGCTAGTTGCTATGGTGAAATTAACAATATTATCTTTTTTCTAGCCATCTTGACTACGATTGGTTTTCAGGTTACTTCCAATTTTGCGAACGACTATGGAGACGGCGTAAAGGGTACCGACAATGAAAATAGAATCGGACCAAAAAGAGCTTTACAAAGTGGGTTATTGACCTCAAAAGCCCTTAAAACTGGCATTGTAATTTCAGTTATTGTCAATTTCGTTCTTGTTTTATTGTTATTATATGTATCGTTTGGCCAGAATAATTTGCTTTGGGGTGTTTTATTTCTTTTTTTAGGAGGGTTAAGCATCTGGGCAGCAATTAACTATACTGTTGGCGAATCCGCATATGGGTACAGAGGGTTGGGTGATATTTTTGTTTTTGTCTTCTTTGGTTTATTAAGTGTGCTAGGTAGTGTATTCTTATATATAAAAACGATTCCTTTAATTTCTATTTTTCCGGCCGTTAGTATTGGTTTGTTAAGTGTAGGAGTGCTAAATCTTAATAATTTAAGAGATGTTGCATCGGATAAATTGGCAGGAAAAAACACCTTAGTGGTGCAAATGGGTTTTGAAAACGGTAAAAAGTATCATGCTTTGTTATTAGTTTTTTCTTTTTTGTCCATGTGCGTGTTTATTTTAGCAGACTTTTTAACTTATTTCCAATTAATACCATTAGTTGCCTACGTACCTATTTTCATGCATTTTGGGTTGGTTAGAAAAACGACTATGCCACAGCAACTGGATCCGGAGCTTAAAAAATTAGCTTTGAGTACATTCCTATTGGCCATCCTTCTTTATTTTAGTTATATTTATTTTTTGTAATTTTGAATGTAAACCATCTAAACCTTTAAAGAACTGTGGAGCAAGCTATTAAAATACTCATAGTGGAGGATAACGTCATCATAGCTGATGATATGCAGTCGATGTTAGAGGAAATTGGCTATGAAATAGTGGACAACGTCATCGTTTACGAACAAGCGATAGAAGTTTTGAAATCAAAACAGGTAGATTTAGTTTTGATAGACATTATATTGGCTTCCGACAAAACGGGTATAGATTTGGGTAAACACATACGCGAAAATTATGACATACCTTTTATTTTCGTTACTTCTAACTCGGATAGAGCTACGGTTGAAAATGCAAAAACAGTAAAGCCAAATGGTTACTTGGTAAAGCCTTTTGAACAACAAGACTTGTATACATCCATCGAAATTGCGCTATCAAACTTTATTTACGGTAAGGAATCTTCCTCAAAGGGTACCGGCTTTTTGGATGATGGTGATACTAACGAAAATCTGGCAATGTCTAACTCTATTCTTAAAGACTCGATTTTTGTAAAAAAGCAACACCTCTACTATAGGATTCAATTTGGGGACATACACTTTATTAAGGCTGATAATGTGTACCTAGAGGTAAATACTGCTGATAAGAAATTTTTAGTTAGATCTCCGTTAAAGGATTATTTGGAAAAGCTTCCAAAGAACAAATTTTATAGAGCGCATAAGTCCTACATCGTTAATGTAGATCATATCGATGCTATAAATTCCAAGGATATTATGATTAATAATAACCTTATTCCAATCTCTAAGGACTTTAAGGAATTTATTATATCCGCAATGAACTCTTAACTGTAGGTTGTGATTTAGAATCTTGAGTTTAGGTTGGTATTTGTATTAGGGTAATTTAATTTTATCCTCTCGACTTTTGATTTACGTTTTTATTTAATATACTGGAGTAAGTCGTTTTTAATTCCCTTCACCCGTACACAACAAAATTACCTACTTACACAACAATGTAGTTACAGTTTAACGAGCATCCCGTATTTTTGTGTATTTAAAAACGGCTCTTACACTACATTTTTGGTGTTGTTTTATATAAGCTGTAAGTTATTGTTTTGCAGTATTTTATAGATTGGGAGAGTACGGTATTTATTTATTTTTGTTTAGGTGATTAGGGTATCAAATGAAGCTATGTTTATTTTCGGGTTTTAAAAAGTGATTATACGTGCTAGTTTTAAGAGTAAGGTCACAACAAAAAACCAGTAAAATCAACGAATATCCTTATGTTTGAGCGACCGGAGTACATATTATGAAAACAGTTATTTATTTGAGGACCTTGTCAATTGTATTTGCCTTTCTTTGTGCAGGTACTTTGAATGCCCAAGAGGTTGTTTCTCAAGAACATGACTTTTTTATAGAGTTCAAACAACTTCCGGGCGCACGGGAACGGTCCCTCTTCTTTTTTGAAACACAAAACCGGTATGCGAAAAATTCTGCATATGATTGGTTGGATTCGGTTAATGTTTATTTGAATACTGCTCAGAAAACCAATGATTCATTAGCAATTGTAGATTACCAGCTCATTCAGTCCCAAATTTATTATGATTTAGGAGATTATGAAAAGAGTTTGGCAATTACCAAAGGATTGTACGATGAGCTAGGTCGTTTTGATCTGGATACTAAAACCATAATTCTAGAATTAATGGATACCAATTATTCCAAACTAGAATTATATGAAAGACAGTTCGATATACGAAGTAAAAAAAGAGAGTTAGGACTTACAGAGAATATTATGTTTTACGATATTTATTCCAATTTAGGACAGTATCGTAAGGCTATGAAAGATTACATAGCGGAACAGAAAAGCCTTATCGAAGAAGGTGATTTTTACGCAAAGGCTGTTTATAATAACAATATTGGAAATTACCTAAGATTAGACAAATCAATCCCTACTGCTTTAACATATTTCAAAAAGGCAAACGCCTTCATGGATGTCTATTTTAATGATATTCTTAGTGAAAGAACGGATCAGGAGCTCGTTTCTGCCCATGTTTTAAAAGGAAAGATTCTAGGCAATATTGGAAAATGCCACTTGTTGGACAGGGAATATAAAAAGGCAATCCCTTTTCTGGAAGAAAGTGTATCAACCATAAACCAATACAATAAAGGGAAGTTCTCATCAGACTTGATCGAGAATTATTTGGAGCTAGCGGACTGCTACCTTCAATTGAATGATTATGGTAAGGCTACCGATTATTTAAGTGAAATAGAAACCCCAAGGAAAGCGGCTAATATTCTAAAAAAGAATAGGTTATATGCTGCTTATTACGATAGAACTGGCGATTATAAGGCGTCAGCAACGTACTTAAAACGTAATGTGAGGATAAGGGACTCTATAGACGATAATAATTCTAAAATAATCAACCAACAACTTACGGCAGTTCTTAACCAAAATTTGGAAAACTCTAAAAATATGTTGGAGACTCAAAAGTTGGCTCTGGAGAAGTCTAGGATAGATATTATAGAAAAGGATAAGAGCATTAGTCTGGTTTTTATCTTATTGGTATTTGCCCTTCTTGGCCTAACCAGTTTGGTTTACGCCTACCTAAAAAGCATGAAGAGTCAACGACTTATTGCAGAGCAAAAACATATTATAGAAAATGCACTGGTAGAGAAAGACTCTTTGTTAAAAGAGATACATCACCGTGTAAAGAATAATTTACAAATGGTATCCAGTCTTTTAAGCTTACAGACCAAGAATACGCGCAGTAAAGCTGCTATAGCGGCATTGGAAGAAGGAAAGAGTAGGGTTAAGGCAATGGCGCTGATTCATCAAAAGTTGTATCAAAATGACGACCTTTCGGTAATAGAAATGCAAGGTTATATCGAGAGCTTAATTAACAGTGTACAATCCGTTTATAAGAAAGGTGGCCACAATATTAATATTACTATTGATGCGGAAGGTGTGGAACTGGATATTGATCGAGCAATTCCGTTTGGATTGATATTAAATGAGTTGGTTTCTAATTCGTTTAAATATGCATTTCCAAACGACGAAGATGATGGTAAGATATATATTCATTTAAGAAAAATAAACGGACAGGAAGGATTCTTTGAGTATACGGATAACGGAGTAGGACTGCCGGAAGATACAGAAGAAAGAGCAAATTCTTCGATGGGTATACGCTTGATGAATAGATTGGCAAACCAGTTGCAAACCAATCTGAACACGGATAGAACTGCAGATGGTGTTCGTTTTTGGTTTAATTTTAAATAAGGTTTAGCGCACTGCACTCTTCAATACCAATTTGTGTAATAGTTTTGGAAAAAACCTTTTGAGGTAGATGCCAAAAACTTCCTTGCCGCCAATATAAGTTTCGAATTTTTTCTTGTTCATTGCGCGTATAATTCTTTTTGCGCAAAGGCTAACGTCTAGGCCATTTGCGGTAGCTGCATCTTGTTTCTCTTGAGCTGTCCCATCTGCTGTTAAGGCGTTTTTGGCTACATTGGTTTGAATAAACCCTGGGCAAATCAAGGTTACGTCTATATTGTCTTTTTTATGCTCCATTCGCAATACATCAAAGTAACCATGCAAGGCATGTTTTGCACCGCAATATCCTGAACGATACGGTGAACCAAATTTGCCCATTAGACTGGTAACCGTAACGTATTGACCCTGTTTTTGAGCCATAAAATGTGGCAATAAATTATTGGTTAATTGTATTGTTCCCAGATAATTAACGTCAATCATCTTTTTGAATACTTTAAACTTAGTTTCTGCTATCAATGAACGCTGACTAATCCCTCCGTTGTTGATAAGAACATCAATTTTACCGTACATGGCTATAGCCTCTTTTACTTTATTGGGGAGCGAGTCGAAATTATACAGGTCCAAAGGGAGAATCTCAACTTTATCAGGAAACTTGCATTTAGATTTCACGAGTTCTAACGCATCTTTCCTTCTTGCTGATAGTATCAGGGTACTTCCATTTTTACTAAGTTCATAGGCCAATGCCTCTCCTATTCCTGAAGACGCTCCTGTAATCCAAATTACTTTTTTGTTCATCCTTGGCTTCTATTTCTGTTAAACACTGAAAATATACCTAAATTTATACGGTAATATGAAAGCGAGCTATAAAAAGTATATTTTAAATTTTAAGAATCCCAGTGGTACGTCACGTGGCGTATTACGGACCAAGGAAACTTGGTTTTTGATTTTGGAGGAAAACGGTAGTTTAGGAATTGGGGAATGCGGTATTTTTAGAGGTTTAAGCGTTGATGACGTTCCGGAATACGAGGAGAAACTAAAATGGCTTAGTTCAAATATCAGTCAAGAAAAAAGAGTACTGTTAGAATCTTTGGAAAAATATCCAAGTATACAATTTGGTTTGGAGCAGGCTTTATTGTCCTTGGCTGCACAACATCCTTTTGAACTTTTTTCATCCGACTTTACGGAATCTAGTAGGCCTGTTGAAATTAACGGTCTCGTTTGGATGGGGGATGTTGAATTTATGAAAGATCAGGTAGCACAGAAACTGGAGCAAGGTTTTCGGTGTATTAAAATGAAAATCGGAGCTGTTGATTTTAATGATGAGTTAGACTTGTTGGCGTCTATTCGAAAAAATTTCAGTAAGGATAAAATTGAACTTCGAGTCGATGCAAATGGTGCGTTTTTGCCTGGTGAGGCGTTGGATAAATTAACCCTACTGTCCCAGTTGGATTTGCATTCCATTGAGCAGCCAATTAAACAAGGCCAATGGATCGAAATGAGGACATTATGCGAAAAAACCCCTTTGCCAATAGCACTTGATGAGGAACTTATTGGGATTACTCGATTAGAGGGAAAAAAAGCCTTATTACAGCAGGTGAAGCCACACTATATCATTTTAAAACCCAGTTTGGTAGGCGGTTTTAAAGGCAGTGAAGAATGGATAGCAATAGCGGAGGAACATCATATTGGATGGTGGGTAACAAGTGCTTTGGAAAGTAATATTGGATTGAACGCCATTGCCCAATGGACGGCTACCCTAAAAAACCCATTACCCCAAGGTTTAGGAACAGGCTCTTTGTTTACAAATAATTTTGATAGTCCGTTAACGGTCGCCAATGGCGGAATATATTACGACCAAGCCAAGAGTTGGCAAGAACATTTAATTAAGGATTTATGTATATAGAGCAGGCGTATAAGGGAGATAACACTACTTGGAAAATAATAGTGACAACGATATTGTCCACGGGTATATTTGTAGCGAATTTTGTGTTTTTATTAATTATGTCACCAGAAGACTTGCAAAATGCCTATGATTTAGCAAAGAATTTACCTCCCATAGTTAATCTAATTAGCAACTTAGTGCCCTTTGTTTTTTTACTTCTAATGCTTATCGCCGCGGTCATCTTGTTGCATAAAAGAAGTTTTGTTTCGTTGACGACCGCCCGAAAAAAAATAGATTTCAAGAGAATAGCTTTTTCTGCTAGTTTAATAATTGGTCTTACTCTTATATTGTTCGCTGTGAGCTATTATTTAGCTCCAGACGAACTAGAGTGGAATTTTAAACCTATAAAGTTTTTAATTCTTGTGGTGGTTAGTCTAATTTTATTTCCTTTTCAAATAGGTTTTGAAGAATATCTGTTTAGGGGTTATCTTATGCAGCAAATTGGTATTTTGGTAAAAAATAAATGGTTTCCTTTACTTCTAACTTCTATTCTCTTTGGTCTTTTACATTCTGCAAATCCTGAGGTGGCAGAAATGGGTTTTATAACGATGGTACTTTATATCGGATTTGGTTTGCTTATGGGTATTATGACCCTTATGGACGATGGTTTGGAACTGGCTTTGGGTTTTCATTTCGGAAATAATTTAATGGCGGCATTTTTGGTTACTTCAGATTGGTCCGCTATACAAGCAGATGCATTGTTCCGGAATACAGCTCAAAGTGCCACCGGTGATATGATAATTGAAATGTTACTATCGGTTTTTATAACTTTCCCAATTATGTTATTTGTTTTGGCCAGAAAATATGAGTGGAAGAATTGGAAACAAAAACTAACAGGTAAAGTACTTACAGAAGAAGAGTTTGCCAATAAATATTGGGACTAAGGAAAAAGAACTATGCTGCATCCAGAATTTCGTTTAAACGGAAGTTCCTACAACGTAGATGAGCTAAAGGCTCAGGCGTACAGCCTCATTAAAGAAGGAGAGCACTATGAGATTAGTATAGGAGATTTTCTTTTGGATTGGTTAAGTAACGATTTAACCATAACCATAAATACTTCTGGATCTACAGGTATTCCAAAGCACATAGAAATAAAAAAGGAGTGCATGGTTAATTCTGCTTTGGCAACCAGCAAAGTTTTCGGATTGAAAGCTGGTGACACGGCTTTACATTGTTTATCTACAGACTTTATAGCCGGTAAAATGATGTTAGTCCGTGCCATGGTGTTAGGATTAAGATTAAGCTGTGTAGCTCCAACATCAACCCCTTTGGTTTCGAGTCAAAAGCGATATCATTTTGGCGCTATGGTGCCTTTGCAGCTAAGAAATACAGCAGCGTATATAGATTGCATAGATACTTTGATAGTTGGGGGCGCGCCCGTTTCGGTTGACCTTAAAAAGCAAATAAACGGGAAAACGACAAAAATTTATGAGACCTATGGGATGACAGAGACCGTAACCCACATTGCCGTAAAACAGGTAAATTACGTGGACGGGCAGGATGTTGATGTCTTGGAAACATTTAAAACCGTGCCATGTGTCACGGTCGCTATGGATACCAGAAGTTGTTTGATTATAGACGCACCCAAGGTTGCCGATAACTTGGTAGTTACTAATGATTTAGTAGACATAATTTCGCCTACACAATTTAAGTGGTTGGGTAGGTATGATAACGTTATCAATTCTGGAGGTATAAAACTGATTCCAGAACAAATCGAAGCCATGCTTTCCAATCTCATTTCTCAACGCTTTTTTGTTGCCGGTCTTGCCGATGAGGTTCTTGGTCAAAAACTGGTACTACTGGTCGAAGGTAAAGTTCAAGTACAAGAAATTCGAAAACTATTGAATACAGCAGAAGGACTTTCCAAGTATCAAATCCCTAAAAATATCGTTGTTTTGCCTAGATTTTTAGATACGAAAACAGGGAAGATACAGCGGTCCAAAACTTTGGAATTACTCAATCAATAGCGTATACCGGGTTAAAAGGGCTATTTTCCAAGCAATGTGTGCAGAGTGTCTTAATTACCTAGGGTATGGAGAACCAAAGGCAAAATATTGAAATCCGAGGCCACGAAAGGTTACTAAGTATCATAGATGGTATCAAATAGGATATAGCGATTATAAATATGTTGTAACAATTGGATAGCAATATGGCTGAAGTATCCAACGATTGCTTTTTCGAGGCGTATTTAGATTTAGAAAATAGTCGTTGTAAACTTGACAAATGGCTTGTCTTAAAGCGATAAAATATTGTATTTTCATGGTGTAAATCCAACTTAATATGAAAAATATTTTTCGCTTATCGCTTTTTTTTATAGTTATCAATCTACATGCACAACAAATCCTTCCAGAACAGGACAGGGCTAGGGTTGTGGACGAAATTCTGGCAGATCGTTTTAATAATCTTTTGCCAGAACTTATGGATGCCTCCGGAATTGACATGTGGTTGGTTATTTCTAGAGAATATAACGAAGACCCTGTGCTACGAACAATGTTGCCCTCTACTTGGTTAAACGCAAGAAGACGCACTATTCTATTGTTCTACAGGAACAAAGCAAAAAATACGATTGAAAAATTAGCTGTTGCACGGTACAACGTAGGTGATAATATTATATCGGTATGGGATAAAGAAAAAGAACCCAACCAATGGAAGCGTTTAATGCAATTGATAGAAGAACGAAATCCAAAAACGATCGGACTCAATTTTTCAAAGGACCATAATATTGCAGATGGTTTGGATAAGACAGATTATGATGAATTTATGGCTAATCTTCCCAAAAAGATGCATTCCAAAGTGGTGTCTGCGGAGCAATTGTCGGTACGGTGGATAGAGACCCGAACGGAACGCGAGATGGTTATTTTTGATCAGTTAGTAGATATTACCCATGATATTATTGCTGAGGCTTTCTCCGAAAAAGTAATTACACCAGGCGTAACCAAAACAAGCGATGTGGTTTGGTGGATGCGGCAAAAAGTAACGGATTTGGGATTGGAAACATGGTTTCACCCCACAGTGGACGTTCAGCGTACTAGCGATGAGAATGACACGGCTTTTTATTCGTTCGCGGATAAGCCGGACGAAATGGTGATTATGCCAGGAGATTTGTTGCACTGCGATTTTGGCATCACCTACCTAAGGCTAAATACAGATTGCCAAGAGTTGGCCTACGTGCTACGACCGGAAGAAACCAAAGCGCCTGATTTTTTGGTGAACGGCTTAAAGGATGGGAATAGGGTACAGGATTTCCTAACAACGAATATGATAAAGGGTAGAACCGGAAACGAGATTCTGGCAAAAGCTCTTTCGGAGGCAAAAGCTGCAGGCTTGCGACCTTCTATATATACGCACCCCTTAGGTTCTTACGGACATTCTGCAGGTACCACTATTGGCATGTGGGATGCCCAAGGCGGCGTTATGAAAGATGATGGGGAGAATTATCCGTTAAATCCCAATACCGTATACGCCATAGAATTGAATACTACGGTCACTATCCAGGAATGGAAGAAGGATATCCGCATTATGTTGGAGGAGGCTGGCTTTTATGGCGAAGATGGTTTTAGGTATGTGAATGGACGACAAACGGAACTCCTGTTGGTGCCTAGGGTAAAAGGACATCAGGGGAATTAGGAGACTACTTAATAGTTGAAAACTAACTTTTGTGTGGCAGAAAGAATAATTCTAGCGTTACGCTGCATTGTTCTTTTTGCCAGTTAATAGACGGCAATCCGCATGTAGTCAAGCTTTTCAAACCTAAATCATTGCTTAAGTCGATATGGTTCCTAGTGCTTAGCCGATAGGCACCATTGGAAAGGCACATAATGTAAGCGTAGTCATCATTGATTCTGTGCTTGGTATGCTGTTTCAAAAAGGCTAGGCTGTGTATCAACTGAAGTAGGAAATCCTTGATGAATGAATGATAGTATTTTAAAATTTATTAACGGGTGCAAATAATACGGTACAACTATTTCTTTTTAGTTGAGTCATATCATATTACTTCAGCACGTGTAATAGTGCTAATCGATTGCCTCTGTGGTCCCAGGTATTTTTCTTATACTATGAAGGGAATGGTTTTTGTTGTACTCTTTGTAAGAATCAAAGTTTGAAGCACTTCGAAAAGACAATTCGGGTGCGTACTTATGTGCTTGATAGCTCAGGAGAAAACCGATACATTAATAGTATAACTATCGAATAAGCGATATTAATGGTTAATATTTGTTAAAGTTAACTTATTTGTTCGGATTGTTTCGTACCTTAATAACTGTAATAAAATACAAACAGCTATGAAAAAAAATATTATTGTTTTGCTAATTGCAGTAGTGAGTACCGTTTCCCTGTGGGGCCAAGATGTGCGTAAAATTTCTGGTACTGTGTCTGACGGCAGCGCACCATTACCTAACGTACAAATAAGTATAACGAATACCGATACCACTACCTTTTCGGATGCAGATGGGAAGTATGCGCTTCAGGCCGAAACGGGGGATGTTATCACCTATACCTATATGGGTATGCAGACCGTTAGCATTCGCGTAGAGGACGTAACCCGTATTTTGAACCCAATAATGATTCCAGATGTAAACGAACTGGATGAGGTCGTTGTTGAAGCAAGCAAAAGACGTTCACAATCTGATTTGGAAGAAGATTACGCTATAAATAAAAATATTATCAAAACAGCGTATGGTTATATTGATGGTGCACGGGCTGCAGGTCAAGTACGAATGCTAAACGAAGACCAGATTAATCCTGTAACCCTGTGTATATTGAATTTATTACAGAATAGATTCCCAGGGGTAAGCGTTAGAGGCGATTGCTTTAATGGTCTTGGTGGCGCTGTTTTTATAAGGGGGGCTAATTCAATCGCAAATAACAGACCGGCTATTTTTGACGTTGATGGTCAGATATTTACAGATACTCCCCTCTGGTTGGATGTAAATAATATTAAGAGATTGGCCATATTTAATAATTTAGCGATGACAGCACGCTACGGTGGTTTAGGTTTTGGTGGAGTCGTAGTGATCAATACCTTAAATGGAAATCCAGGAATAAATGAAGTAGTTGACCGTGCACGTTTAAAGAATAACTATGCAGATGGTAAAGAATTATCCAGTGCCCAAGTAGCACAAAATGACCCCATCTATTTAAAAGAGTTTAGAGCAAGTACATCTTTTGAAAATTCTAAGGATATTTTTAAAAAGTATTCCAAAACGTACTCTAATTCACCTTACTTTTTCTTGGATACCTACGCTCATTTTTCAGAAATCCATAATGAACTTGCCTACGCGGATGGTATTATTGAAAAACACTTTAACACATTTATCAATAATCCAGTGTTGCTAAAGGCGTTAGCTTATACCTATGAATCACAACAGCGTTTCGATAAGGCAAACGAAGTTTATAAGGAAGTATTTATCCTTAGACCCAATTATGTACAAAGCTATTTTGATATGGCCAATAGTTACCGCAACCTAAATGAACCCAAACAGGCCGCATCCCTTTACGCACGCTACGAGTATCTGATCGACCAAGGTTTTTTAGAGCAGGATACCCTTGGTTTTGGCCCCATAATGGAACGGGAGTTCAACAACCTTTTAATGCTCCATAGGGATAAACTTGTCGATGGTAGAAAAGCGAAAAATCTGTTCATTGCAAAAGAGGATTTTGAAGGAACACGTTTGGTATTCGAGTGGAACGATGGGGAGGCGGATTTTGATTTGCAATTCGTGAATCCGGAGGGGCAATATTATACTTGGAAACATAATCTATCGGATAATGCAGCGATAGTAGCGCGCGAAAAGGATTTTGGTTATAACGTAAAAGAATACCTGGTAGATGGCGCGTTGCCGGGCATTTGGAAAGTGAATGTGAATTACCTAGGGAACAAAAGTCTAACACCGTCTTATTTAAAGGCTACAATTTACAGTAACTATGGTACGGCCTTACAGCGGAAAGAGGTAAAGACCTTTAAGCTATCGCTAAAGAATGTGAACCAGCAGTTATTTACGCTGCAAGTGGCTTCGAAAGTGGTATCTAGGTAATTAGCGATCTGAAATCCAGGTGTACTAAAAAAATATAAATGTTCAATTTAAAAACCATGAGAGCTATGAAGAAATTTATCTTGATGATGTTATTGCCATTGGGTATGGTAGCGCAAGATGGTCTCAGAACCATAAGAGGGACCTTGACCGATGGGAAAAACCCTATTGAAAATGTAAAGGTTCAAATAGACGGAAAAAATGCGGTTACCACTTCGGATACCCAAGGTAAATATGCGATAGATGTTGAAACCGGAGATGTAATTGTATACTCCTATTTAGGTCTAAAAACGGTTAGGATCAAGATAGAGGACGTTACCCGTATTTTGAACCCAATATTAATACCTGATGTCACCGAACTGGATGAGGTGGTTGTCCAAGCGAGTAACCGGCGTTCTCAAAACGATATGAAAGAGGACTATGCTGTTAATAAAAATATAATCAAAACGGCATGGGGCTATTTGGATGCTGACCGTGCCGCTGGGAACATTAGAATTTTGACAGAAGATGAAATTAACCCGATTTCCATTTGTATATTGGATTTGTTGCGGAACCGCTTTCCTGGTGTCCGCGTAACTGGTTCATGTACTACGGGTGGCAATACACCGGATATTGGTGATATAACTGATCAGCGTTTACAAATTGGTGGTCAGGTATTAATTAGGCCTGGTAATAGTATAACTAGTGCCTTGCCGGCTGTTTTCGATATTGATGGCCAAATCTTTGAAGACGCACCAGTTTGGTTAGATATCAACAGGATAAAGCGTATCGCGATATTGTCCAATTTGGCTACCACGGCCCCCTATGGTGCTTTTGGAAAAGGAGGCGTAGTGGTCATAAATACTATTGGAGGTAACCCAACAGCCGATCAATTTGTCGATCGTGCCCGTTTAAAGAATAATTATGCCGATGGATCTGAGCTTAGTAGGGAAGAGGTGGCCAAAAATGCCCCTGTATATGTAAAGGATTTGATGAACAGTGGTTCCTTTGAGGACGCGAAGGCCATATTTGAAAGGCACCGCGCTACCTATTCCAATTCCCCTTACTTTTTATTGGATGCCTACACATACTTTTCGGAAACACGGAAAGAAACGGAATATGCAGATGGAATCATAGACGAGTATTTTGGTCCTTACACGACGAACCCAGTTCTGATGAAGGCGTTGGCCTATACCTATGAATCACAGCAGCGTTATGAAAAGGCGAACGATGTCTATAAAGAAGTATTCATCCTCAGGCCTAATTATGTTCAGAGCTATTTTGATATGGCCAATAGTTACCGCGACCTGAACGAGTCCAAACAGGCTGCGTCCCTTTACGCTCGCTACGAGTACCTCATCGACCAAGGATTTTTAGAGCAGGATACGCTTGGTTTTGGCCCCATAATGGAACGGGAGTTCAACAACCTTTTAATGCTCCATAGGGATAAACTTGTCGATGGCAGAAAAGCTAAAAGCCTGTTTGTTGCAAAAGAGGATTTTGAGGGAACACGCTTGGTATTCGAGTGGAACGATGGGGAGGCCGAGTTCGACCTACAGTTCGTGAATCCCGAGAACCAGTACCTGAAATGGAAGCATAGCATATTTGACAATGCGGATTTGATCGAACGTGAAAAGGATTTCGGTTACAACGTAACGGAATACCTAGTGGATGGTGCGTTGCCAGGCACTTGGAAAGTGAATGTGAATTACCTAGGGAACAAAAGTCTAACACCGTCTTATTTAAAGGCCACAATTTACAGTAACTATGGTACGGCCTTACAGCGGAAAGAGGTAAGGACGTTTAAACTATCGCTAAAGAATGTGAACCAGCGGTTATTTACCCTACAAGTCGCGTCAAAAGTGGTTTCTAGGTAATTCATTAAAAACATAGCTAACCTTAGGCCATTTTTTTTAACTTTTAAAATTGAATCTATTGAAGAATGTCATATGCTTTTTTATTTCCATCTTCGTGATACAGGTAGTCTCTAGTCAGATCGATCAGGTAACGATTAAGGGTTCGGTATCCGATGGTATTTCCGTACTTGCGGACGTAAACATTAGGTCTGTAGAAGAAGGCAAGGGTTCCAAAACAGATGCAAACGGTATTTACAGGATAAGCGTAAGCGAGGGCAGCACGCTGAAATACTCACACATTGGCTATGAAGATGTTGAAATTCAATTGGAAGACTATGACCGCACCTTGAACATTATCATGGTGCCAAAGGTAGAACTACTAGATGATGTTACGGTAACCCAAAAAGTAAAAACTCGAAAAACACAAAAAGAGATGTTTTTGAAATACAACTCCAATCCAAATTTGATTAAAACAAAATTTGGAATTCAAGACAAGGAAATCTCGGGCACGGCAATGTATGTGATTGAAGATAAAGATATCAATCCGGTTGCCTTAAATATATTGGGTGTTGTTCAGGGTAAAGTTCCTGGTGCCAAGGTAAGGCCTAATGGTAATCCAGAGGGTATAACTCATGTTGATGATCCAAACGCTGTAATTTATTTAAGAGGAAATGAAAACCCAGTAATCTATGATATAGACGGTCAGATTTTTGAGGACACCCCCTTTTTTCTAAATATTAATGATATTAAACGTATTGCGGTTTCACCTTCCCTTTTTTCCGCAACATTATATGGTACAATAGCAAGGGGAGGTGTAATTTCAATCAACACCAAGTCAGGTAATTTTTCGCCAGACAACGTTGATTCCCCAAATTATGACCAGGCATTGATTAGGGGCAACACCTACGAAAACGATGCCATCGCATATAGTGTTCTGTCCAATGGAACACCCCTTTACTTGACCGAATTGATGACTGCTGAAACTGCGGAAGACGCAAAAAACATCTATCATAAGTACCTCAACAATTATAAGAGTTCCATGTATTTTGTACTGGATACCTACCAATATTTTTATGATCATCAAAAAGATGAAAATTTTGCGGATTCGATTATCAACGCACACATGGTTCAGTTTAAAGACAATGCCTCAGCGCTCAAGGCCTTGGTGTACATGTACCAAGAGCAAGGTAGATTCATAAAAGCAAATGAAGTCTATAAGAATCTCTTTGTTCTACGGCCCAACTATGGGCAGTCCTATATTGATATGGCAACCAGTTATAGTGATATCGGTGAGTTTAAGAAAGCGGCCTCAATATACGCAAGGTATAACTATTTGCTTGCCGAAGGTTTTATCCAACCGAATATTGAATTCGATAAAATAATAAAGAGAGAGTACAAGGGTTTTTTAAGGCAGCATGGTAAAGAATTGTTCAATAATCGTCGTTCAAAGAAAAAAATTGAATCTGCCGTAGCGTTTTATAATACCCGCTTGGTATTTGAATGGAACGATGCTGAGGCGGAGTTCGACCTTCAGTTCGTGAATCCTAAAGGAAAGTATTTCAATATCGAGAATTCCTTATTTGCAGATGCTGAGCGAATTAGAAGTCAAAAAATCGGAGGGTACGCTATTGAAGAACATCTAATAGACGATTCGATGCTTGGCGAGTGGCAGGTCAACGTGAACTATTTGGGCAATAAAAGCCTGACACCAACGTATTTGAAGGCGACCGTTTACAGTAACTATGGTAGCGACTCGCAACAGAAGGAAGTAAAACTCTTTAAACTACGCCTAAAGAATGTCAATCAAAAACTATTCACAATATCGAATTCAGCACGTATAGCATCGAACTAACAAAAAAATTCTACTGCGATTGTTTTGTAGGTTGTTGCGTAAACAAACTTGCTTTACTGCTCTAAATTTTCTAGGTTCATTACACTGCGCAGCAATTTAATACCAAGTACAATGAAATTAAAACTACTACTCTTACTATTCGTTACTCCTTTTGTAGTGTTATCACAACAAGAATTGGAAATTAAGGGTTATGTTACCGATGGTGTGAGACCCTTGGAAAACGTAAATATTTCTATAAAGAACTCGGCGGTAGGTACCATAACCAATAGCGATGGATATTATGAATTAACCGCTTTTTACACCGACAAATTAATTTATTCCTTTCAGGGTAAAGAGAATCAAGTTTTTAAAGTGAGTGACATTACAACTTCACATAATGTTGTTTTGCAACAAAAAATTAATGAGCTTGATGGGGTAACCGTTGAAAGGAACAAATATCGCGTACGGTCCCAGAAAGCCTTATTTGATGACTATAATATTGAAAAGGACATTATAAAGAATAAATTTCAGCTTTTGGATAAAAAAACTTCTGGCGTTTCCCTTGAAATACGGGAAGCTGATGAAATAAATACTTCGGCTATAAACATATTGGCGGTATTGCAAAGTATGTTTGCGGGAGTAACAATTTCTCCAAAAGGTAGTCCTACTTTAAAAGCCTCCCCTTTTGAAGAGACTGCTGTTATCTACATGAGGGGTTCTAATTCGTTACAACATCCAACCGAAGCCGCATACGATGTAGACGGAATTGTTTATACAGACCCACCACTTTTTTTGGATATCAATAATATTAAAAGAATAGCTCGTTTACCAAGCCTTGGTGGTCTTGCCGTATATGGTACGCTCGGAAAAGGTGGTGTATTTATTATCAATACAAAAACTGCGAATACGTCACCAACTAAAGAGCATTTGGCGTTTCGCGCTAAAGAGGACGCCAAGGAATTATATGACGTAGAAACCATACCACATTCACAAGAAAAAGGTAATTGGCCAACCTATTTAAATGAGCTTTACGATGCTCCTAATTATGAAGAAGCAAAGGCTATTTATTGGAAGTATAAAAAAATATATCAAACGAGTTCTTATTTTGTATTGGATGCGGTGAATTATTTTTTAGACGAGCATGCGAAAAAACAATTTCACAATGAAATAATCAATGATTCTAAGATTCTTGAGAAGAACAGTATAGAGTTATCACGCGCAATAGGTCTTTTGTTGGAGCATTACGGTGATTTGGAAGCATCTCGAAAAGTATACCTTGACGTTTTGAGAAATTGGCCGCATTCCCCACAAGCTTACCTTGATTTAGCACAAATATTTATAAAAACAAAGGAAGACGGCAAGGCATTAAGAATTATTGAACGATATAAACGTCTTGTTGATGAAAAACTTTTGACACCAGAACTAGGGGCATCACATGATATGTTTGTCTCCGAATTTGAGGCGTCGGCAAATAAAATAGGTAATGAAACTGATGCGAATGATAGTGGTACGAAGAACATAGGTGACACGAGAATTACAATGGAGTGGAATGATGACCAAACAGCTTTTATTTTTCAGTTTGTAGATCCATCAAAGAACTTCTTTGCCTGGGATAATTCCATGGATGAGGAAGAAGTGAGGTATACTAATTTTCCTCAAATTGCTACCGGTAAAGAGTATTTTATTCCTAAAAATGCAGAAAACGGTATGTGGCAGGTAAATGTAAATTACCTAGGTAATGGGCGCATCAAACCCACCTATCTTAGGATTACGGTACAATACGATTATGGTTTGCCCTCGCAGCGAATAGAGACTTTTTTACACAGACTTTCAATTAAAGGTAAAGTACAGGAACTGATTAAAGTACGAAAGAATGATCTCTTGGTTAATTCAAATTAGTGTTTACTCCACCTAGGGTTGTACACAGTAGACTCAAAAGACATGGGCGTGTAAGAAGAAGGTTAAATTGTTCAAAACTAGCCTTGTAAAAGGACATCGACAAGACGTAATAAAGTTGGTAGTTTAAAATTAGAATACAAAGTAATATTATGAATAAACTGGTTTCCTTTATAATGCTTTTATGTAGCTGTGTCTCATTTGCGCAAATAGAATACAAGGGACAAATTCTAGACGCTAAGACCCAAGAACCCTTAGCTTATGTAAATATAGGTATCGTTGGTAAGGGCGTAGGTACGGTAACTGATGAAGAGGGTCTTTTTTACTTGGCAATTGACACCTCAAAGTTTGAAGGCGCGGATATAATTCAAATATCCTCTTTGGGCTATAAGACGGTTGAGATTTCGGTTGACGAGATTAGTTCAAGAGCTGCGGAATTTCCTAAGATTTTAATGCAACCTTCAGATATTGTATTGGATGAGGTCGTTCTTTTAAGTGATGCTCTGGTTCCTATTACGGAATTTCTGGGCTACCGTAACTATGGGGAGAAAAATTTTGGATATTGGAATGAAAACATAGCCTTAGGTGGCGAACTATCCACTAAAGTTAAGGCACTAAAAGGTCGAAGACAATTGAATAGCTTAGAATTTGAGGTTTGGGAGAATCCATCCGATAGTATATTGATCCGTGTTAATATTTACGACACCAATGGTTTTCTTAACAGGCCTGGTTCAAATCTAAATAAAAGTCAAACAAATATCTTACATACCATCCCTGCCGGTAAAAACATCATTACTGTTGATTTGAATCCTTTTGAACTCTACGTAGATGATGACTTTTTTGTTTCCTTAGAATTGTTACAAGTTTATGGCGATGAAAAACTAGGCTTAGTGCTTGCTGCATCGAGTAGTGAAGGGGCTTCTTTTAGAAAATATGCTAGCCAAAGTGAATGGGAGTTTCTTAGTGATTTGCACATGGCCTATTATTTGGAAACATCTCCGTATGTTACCCAAAAGAAGGCAAAAAGATACGAGAAGAAAGTAGAGCGCGTGCGCGCAAAGAAAGAAACACTATCTGGCTTTGCCATTTTCCGTGGTAAAATGATAGCCGGTGTAACGGTACAAAACGAGCGAACCAAAGAAACCGTGCAAACTGATGAAAGTGGTAGGTACGTTATCGAAGCAGAGAAAAAGGATATCATTCTATTTTCTAAAAAAGGCTACAAAACGATGTTTTTGCGAGTACAAGAAGATCCATTTGCAAATGCTATTATGAAACTGGAAGATTCCCAATAGTATATTGATCTTTTCCTATACCTGCAACACCCCCATATTAAAAGGCTTTTCAATTGGCGCATGATTCGCCGCTTCAATACCCATAGATATCCATTTACGGGTATCCAAAGGGTCGATTACGGCATCTGTCCACAATCTAGCGGCGGCATAATAGGGTGACACCTGATTGTCGTAACGTTGTTTTATCTTGTTGTACAGTTCTTTTTCTTTTTCTTCGGTTATGGTTTCGCCATTATTTTTAAGTGATGCTGTTTCTATTTGTAACAGAACCTTTGCCGCAGAATTACCGCTCATTACCGCAAGCTCCGCACTTGGCCATGCTACGATCAATCTTGGGTCGTAGGCTTTACCGCACATCGCATAATTACCTGCACCATAGCTATTCCCTATCACAATAGTAAACTTGGGCACGACGGAGTTGCTTACTGCGTTTACCATTTTGGCACCATCTTTTATAATCCCCCCGTGTTCGCTTTTACTGCCCACCATGAACCCGGTAACATCCTGTAAAAAGACCAATGGAATTTTTTTCTGGT
>CAYGUY010000027.1:40855-47308 GCA_964353165.1 uncultured Maribacter sp. | reverse complement strand
TTTGGGTCGGTACAATTGATGAGTATGGCAACTACCATTTGCTCCTGTGGATATACAAAAAAGTTGGAATAGGCACCCACACTGCTCCCAATATGCCCAAAATAAGGACGCCCAGTCTTATCCTGACTTACCTGCCAGCCGAGTCCGTAGTAGGTGGGGGTATCGTTTACAACCGCGGAGGTCAAAAATTCGTTCAGAATGCTTTTATCCAAGGAATAACCGTCCAAATAGGCTTGTCCCAGTGTTGCGATATCGTCGGTAGTACTTAAATAACCGCCTCCTGCCAGTTTATAAAAATTGTTTACCGGAACAGCCTCACGAAAAGCTAATTGCCTTTTCGTGTAAAAAACGGTTTCGTTTGGCACAACCTCTAACGGTGTGTACGTTTTTGACATTTGTAAGGGTTCTAATACCCTGTTTTTGACATAGGTTTCAAACGGCATACCGCTTGCCTCCTTCATTGCCAAGGATATCAAGACCCAATCATAACTATTGTATTCATATGCCGTGCCCGGTTCAAAAAGTAAGGGGTCGTCTTTGAACACCTCGATGCTTTCCTTAATGGAATAAGGTTTGTTCAGGGCAAATTCCTTACCCCTATATTTACGGATACCTGCGGTATGGTTCGCCAATTGCCGTATGGTAAAATCCCATTTTTTCATTGGGAAATAAGGCACATAAGTATAAAACGATGTGTCTAAATCGATAATTTTCTCCGAGACCATGTGGGCAAGTGCCGTTGCGGCAATGGGTTTGGACACACTGGCAATCCTAAAAACCGATGTCCTTGGGTCAATTCTACGTCTACTGTCTAAATTGGAATACCCGAAACCTTTTTCAAACACCGGTTTTCCATCCTTTAGTACCGTAATGGCAAGTCCAGGAGCGCGCTTTTCATCAATTAAACCCTGTAATAGTGCATTAACCTTTACCAAACCTTTTAAAGCGACATCATTGCCGATTATCCGCTCGCTAACAAATAGATTTTTAAGGTAATTAAAAATTGGGTTGGGCATAGCAGATACATCAAAAATTTAATTGAAAAGCAGACGACCGTTAAAAATTTCTTCCACTTCAACAGTATCAGGACGATTAAAACAGATGACGTCGCCTAAACCGCGTATCACACCCCGCACGGATACTTGTGGATTTGCTAAAATATCGTTGGTGCCCCTGTGGTTAACGACTACATTATCTGCCAACAATTCTTCGGCCTCGATTCTAGAATCTCCGGCCGCAATGGTAACATTAAAATCTGTGGTTGTACCTGCTAGCTTAAAATAGGCAATTCCATTTACCACTACGGAAACCGTTTGGGTAGCTAATTCTAATTCAAAAGAACCATCGGTCGTTTCCGTTTCGGGATTATTGAAACTTTCGGATACCAAACTTAGCCCAGGATAACTTAAGACGCCATCACTACTAATTAATAGGCCGGTGCTACTTCGTATTTCAGAAATATTGGGAGACGTAACATAAACGGTAGTAATCCCATACTCACGAAAAAGATTGCATCCGTTGTCGTTTCTTAGTACCAACCGATCTCCTTCAACTTCGGCGCTAACTTCGTTCAACAAAAATTCTCCGGTCTCTATTTCTACTTTTTGCTCCGAACCTTCTTTTATAACCAGGGCAACTTTCTCAAAAACGGTGATTTTATCAAAACTGGGCAGGATAATTTCCTGCCTGATCAGCTCCCCTTCGTTTTGTAGACAATCGGGGACGTTCTCAGAATTACAGGAAAGATGAAAACAGGCAAAGAGAACTATTAGGGCATATTTTTTTAGTCCATTCTTTACTAACATATACTTATGTAATTGCCTCCTATCTAACATCTGTTCTTAAAATCTAATACCCAAACCAAACTCCACTGCCTCTGCCGCAGCTCCATGGGATTTGAGCGTTATTGCACCAAATATTTTATCTCCAAAATACCGTTTCATACCTACCCTATTATAAACTCTCCCTTCAAAGTCGAACGGATAATATACATAATATCCTAACTGCGTTACAATACTCGTTTTGTTAATGAACAATTCATGCCCTAAAAAAAGACCCACCCTCCTGTAGTCATCGTCTACATTTACATCCATCTCTGGAAAAGAAGTGCCTTGAAAACGAATCAATTCCTTTAAAAAATTAGAAAAGAATACATCTGCACCCAACTGTACGGCACTTTTTCTGCCCAAGCGCTTGTCGGCATAACCGGATAAAATTGCAAATCCATACTGCCCGGAACCTATCACATCGCTTTCGTTGACACCTCCCCTGAGTACAAGATTATAGCGTATCGGTTCGGTAACTTTATCGCTCGTACCTTCCGGAATATACTCAAGTTCTTTCCCGCCGTCCAAATCATAAACTAATCCTGCATTAAAAGCAAAGGTGTTGGTGGAGGTATTTGGAGATCGTACATTCGCATTAGAATAGTGTATGACGGAAATACCTGCCTTAAACCCTAGTCCTTTGTAGATGTTCTCCCTGTGATAATTGAGCATTAGATACGTAGAGCTCATAAAGTCCGACCCATAGGCATTGTTCCTAAAATTGGTTTCCCTATTGTAGGGGTTGGTCGTGTAGGCAATACCCTGCCCTATCCGAAACTGGATATTCCGCTTAAAAAAATAAAAATTATAGTGCGCATAGAGTCCATAATTATTTCCCAAGGTCTCATTGTTCATGTCTTGATAAATGAACGAGGCACCGTAATCAGGATAACCATATAAGGCCTCCCATTCCTCTGAGCCATACGTTTTTCTGTTATAACTCAATATCACCCCAACAGGGTGTTCGGAAATCAAATGCGAGATATCCGGATTGTGTAGTAAGACCGAACCGTAGAAGAGACTCGCATCTACGGTATATTTTTTTACTTCTTCCCCATCCTGCGAAAAACAAAAGGAAACCGACAATAACGCAAATAAAACAAACAGCTGCCTCATGGAATACAAAGGTAAGCAGTTCTCATATTTAAGTCGAAGATGGATAGTAAGAAATTAGCTGTTTTATTTTGAAGAAATCACACTAATTAAGGGCCAAACCTGAAATACTCGAAAATTTCTTTTACTTATTTACCCAGTGTTCGCGATGGTAGATTTTTTACTATTTGAACGGTCCGTTAGAGTGCCTGTCTTCCTTTTCATAAGAAAAATGTATTTATTGGCGTGTTTATCCGAAATGGGTTCTCGACAAATCACTTAAAATACACAACAGGGTTATTACTATTATTCAACCTGAGACTAGAAACAATAAAAACCAAAAATCTAAAACACCCCCTCTGCTATCGACTTAATATTATCGGATTTTCCCATGGAATAATAATGTAAAACCGGAACGCCGGCATCCTTTAATTCTTTCGATTGTTGAATGGCCCATTCTATTCCAACTTTCCTTACGTCTTTGTTTGTTTTACAAGCATCAACCGCCTCAATTAAATCTTGGGGCAAATCTATCCTAAAAACTTGTGGTAACAACTGTAAATGGCGCTTCACCGCAATTGGTTTAATGCCAGGAATAATTGGAACGGTAATTCCCAGAGCATGTGCGGCATCAACAAATTCAAAATACTTTTGATTGTCGAAAAACATCTGGGTAACCACATAATCTGCACCCGCATCCACTTTTTCCTTCAATCGTTTTAAATCTGTTTGTAACGAAGGTGCCTCGAGATGCTTTTCAGGATAACCCGCCACACCGATACAAAAATCCGCACAATTGTCTGTTTCTATTACCTCGTGCAAATACTTTCCGCAGTTCAAGGCTTGAATCTGCTTTACCAGTCCCGTAGCGTATTCGTGCCCTCCGTTCGTGGGTTCAAAATACTTCTCTTCTCTCATAGCATCTCCCCGTAATGCCATTACGTTGTCTATTCCTAGATAGTGACAATCTACCAGTAGGTATTCCGTTTCCTCCCTCGTAAATCCACCGCAAAGAACGTGAGGTACCGTATCCACGTCATATTTATGTTTAATAGAGGCACAAATACCTACGGTGCCCGGACGCATTCTTGTTAATTTTTTATCCAGTAATCCATCCCTGTCGATATAAACATATTCCTCTCTCGATGTCGTTACGTCAATAAAGGGAGGTTTAAACTCCATTAAAGGATCAATATTGTTGTATAGTTCTTGAATATTACGCCCTTTTACCGGGGGTATGATTTCAAAACTAAATAGCGTTTCTCCTTTTGCTTGTTTAATATGTTCCGTAACCTTCATAACTATTCTTCTGCGATATTAGGGGCTAACCATTTATTAGCCCTATCCAATTCCATTCCTTTTCTGTTTGCAAAATCTTCGACCTGATCCCGTGTAATCTTTCCTAATCCAAAATATCTAGCCTCCGGACTTCCGAAATAATACCCACTTACAGATGCTGCCGGCCACATAGCCAAACTTTCCGTTAACTTTACTCCTATTCTTTCTTCTACTTGGAGGAGTTCCCAAATCGTCAATTTCTCCAAATGATCAGGACAGGCAGGGTAACCCGGTGCTGGTCTTATTCCCTTATACTTCTCGTTTATTAATTCTTCGTTCGCTAAATCCTCGTTTGCGGCATATCCCCAATGTTTGGTACGTACTTCTTTGTGCAAGTATTCGGCAAAAGCTTCTGCCAAACGATCTGCTAAAGCTTTAATCATTATAGCGCTGTAATCGTCAAGTTCGACCTCATACTCTTTGGCCAACTCCTCTGTCCCAAAACCGGTAGATACGCAAAAACAACCTATATAGTCTTGTTTACCGCTGTTTTTAGGCGCTATGAAATCTGCCAATGCATAATCCGGAACACCTTCTCGGCGCTGCAATTGCTGGCGCAAGGTTCTGAAAACAGCCCCCTTTCCCCCAAAGGGGGCAAAAACCGTTTGGGACTCTTCCCCCTTTCGGAGAGGCTGGTTGGGGGACACTTCTATATCATCGTGGTCAACACAATTTGCAGGAAATAGACCAAAAATACCTTTACCCTTTAATTTTTTCTTCTTTAGTATTTCAGAAAGCATTTTCTGGGCATCTGCAAACAGATCCTTAGCCTGCTCTCCAACGACATTGTCCGTTAAAATATCTGGATATTTACCATGTAATTCCCAGCTTCTAAAGAACGGTGTCCAATCTATAAATGGAACTAACTTTTCCAAATCCATATCTTCAATCATTTGGATTCCAAGCTCATTCGGTTTTACGATTTCGGCAACAGTCCAATCTACTTTAAACTTGTTTTCCCTAGCTTCTTTAATGGTCTTATATTCCTTTTTAACCGATCGTTTTAAAAACTTGTCCCGAAAAACAGTGTAGTCTTCTTTAACAGACCTTTTATATCTCTCGGAAGTTTCTTTTTGCAATAAATCGCCCACTACAGTAACTGCCCGTGAAGCATCGTTTACATGCACTACCGCTTGACTGTATTGTGGGTCGATTTTCACCGCGGTATGTGCCTTACTCGTCGTAGCACCTCCGATTAATAAAGGGACTTTAAAATTCTTACGTTCCATCTCCTTGGCCAAATGCACCATTTCATCCAACGATGGCGTGATCAATCCGCTGAGTCCGATAACATCTACATTATGCTCAATGGCGGCAGCAATAATTTTCTCTGGTGGCACCATCACTCCCAAATCTATGATTTCATAATTATTACAGGCCAAAACTACGCTCACAATATTCTTACCAATATCGTGCACATCACCCTTTACCGTGGCCATTAAAATTTTACCGGCAGCCCCCCCCGCCCCCAAAGGGGGAGCTGTTAGCTTGGTGTGTATTTTTTGTAAAACCTCTTCGAGATTGGTAAGCACTTCATCATTGCTAAATCTGATTATGTTATAGCCCTCTTTCTCTAACCAAGCTGTGCGCTCGGCGTCACTTTTCCTGTTTTCCGGTAATTGATGAATAGACCCATCAACCTCGACAATCAAATTTTTCTTTAAACAGATAAAATCGGCAATATATTCCCCAATGATATGCTGTCTTCGAAATTTGAATCCATCCAAATTTTTAGCACTCAGTCCGTTCCATAGTAGCTTTTCAGCCTCGGTAGGCTGGTTGCGCATACGTTTGGCATGTTCTTTCATCAATCCGTATAACACAGGATTTGCCGTGCGCCAATGTTGCTCCCCCTTTGGGGGTTGGGGGGCTGATTTTAATTTTTCCTCTTCTATATAAGGCAATAAGTAGGCAACGGCCTTTTTCATAACACGGGCGGACTTCACCACTTGAGGCAAAAACATCTTTCCGCTTCCGAAGAGGTCGCCCACCACGTTCATGCCCGTCATCAGGTTACCCTCTATAACTTCAATGGGTTTGTCCGCAGCTTGCCTGGCCTCCTCCACATCTTCCACAATATACTGGTCAATGCCTTTGACCAAAGCCCTTGTAATTCTATTTTGCAAGGGTTCTTCCCTCCATGTTAGATCAACTTTACTTTCTTTTGCTTTTCCCACAACCGATTCAGCAAAATCCA
>CAYGUY010000027.1:33573-40755 GCA_964353165.1 uncultured Maribacter sp. | reverse complement strand
GCCTGACCCACCTCATCAAAAGCCATTACGATAACGGCAGCACCATATCGTTTTATCAACTTTGCGTGGTGTATAAATTCAGTTTCGCCCTCTTTTAGGCTTATGGAATTCACAACACATTTACCTTGCACCACTTGCAGACCCGCCTCTATAATTTCCCATTTGGAGCTATCGATCATGATGGGCACACGGGCAATATCGGGCTCTGCGATGACCAGGTTCAAAAACTTTACCATGGCGGCTTTGCCATCAATAAGTCCTTCATCCATATTAATATCGATGATCTGTGCCCCACCTTCTACCTGGTCGCGGGCAACATCCAGCGCTTCTTCAAACTTTTCTTCCTTAATGAGTCTAAGAAACTTCTTAGAGCCAGCCACGTTTGTGCGTTCGCCGACGTTTACAAAGTTGGTTTCCGGAGTGATGACAAGGGGTTCTAGGCCGCTTAGGCACAAGCCCCCCCCGCCCCCAAAGGGGGAACCATTTACGTTTGCACTTTTTGTATCGTTGTTCATTTGATTTCGTCAGATATTAATCCGCTAGAGTTTTGAACTCTCCCTTCAGGCGTCGGGGGGATTTACGTGGCTCATACTGCTTTACCAAATCGGCTATCGCCTTAATATGTTCCGGCGTAGTTCCGCAGCACCCGCCTATAATGTTAACCAATCCTTTTTCTACATATTCTTTTATCTGCTCCGCCATTTGTTCCGGGGATTCGTCATATTCCCCAAAGGCATTTGGCAGTCCTGCGTTGGGATGGGCAGAAATAAAGTGTTCCGATTTTTTGGACAGTACTTCCAAATAGGGAACTAATTGACTGGCACCCAAAGCACAGTTAAAACCGACCGAAAGCATAGGAATGTGGGAAACCGATATCAAAAAAGCTTCCGCTGTTTGTCCGGATAGGGTTCTGCCCGAGGCGTCTGTTATGGTACCGCTGACCATGATGGGCACATCGATATTACGCTCCTCCTTTACTTCTTCAATGGCAAACAAAGCCGCTTTTGCGTTTAGCGTATCAAAAATGGTTTCCACCAAAAGTAAATCTGCGCCACCGTCCAAAAGTGCCTCGGTTTGTTGTTTGTAGGCAATACGCAATTCATCAAAAGAAACCGCCCTAAAACCGGGGTCGTTCACATCCGGCGACATGCTGGCGGTCTTATTCGTAGGTCCAATACTGCCGGCAACAAAACGGGGTTTGTTCGGTTCTTTTAAAGTAAACTCATTAGCTACTTCCTTCGCAATACGGGCCGACTCAAAATTAAGTTCGTACACCAAATCTTCCATGTGGTAGTCCGCCATGGCGATAGTAGTGCCGGAGAAGGTGTTTGTCTCGACAATATCTGCACCTGCGGCAAAATACTTTCGGTGCACCTCTGCGATTGCCTCAGGCTGCGTCAAGGACAAAAGATCGTTGTTCCCCTGTAATGGGTGTTCCCAATCCTTAAAACGTTCGCCACGAAAGTCTTCCTCGGTAAATTTATAACGCTGGAGCATAGTGCCCATGGCACCGTCCAATACTAAGATTCGGTCTTTTATTATTTCTTGAATTCTTGACATAACTAGCATAACTACCCGTTCAGGGATATTCATAAGTAATTATCAAGCAAAGTGGAATGGTATAGCATTCTGTTTTGTTATCCTTCTCCATATTCCTATTTAAAAAAATAGTCCCCGAAACGGGTTTAGCATGAAGTAGAATGTAGCACCTTCTTAGACCCGGATAAGCATCAGGGTAAAGGGTTGCTAAGGTTTCAAAGGGTCTAATCCCTCCACCTTTCTTGATAACGATTTCAATGTATTAATGAACTGATAACAAAGTAACACCACAGTTACCTCTTAACCAAATTAAAACAACTATTTCTTGTATCCATTTAAACCCAAAACCCCCTGAAATGTTATAAAATCAGAGGATTCTTAGCTAATACAAGTTGAGGGAATATCTTAGGCAATACTTTGTACTACTTCTTTTTTAGCTTCTTTCTTACTACCATCAAACCCTTCTACACCGCCCACCGTAGTGTATTTCATGACATATCTTTTTCCGGGATTGATAATCTGGTAGGCATACTGGCACATGACCGCAGCCTCATGAAAACCGGACAAAATCAACTTTAGCTTGCCTTCATAGGTGTTTACGTCTCCAATAGCAAATACACCGGGAAGATTAGTTTGGTAATCCTTCGCGTTATTCACTTTTATGGCATTTTTATGAATCTCTAGACCCCAATCGCCTATGGGACCCAACTTTGGCGATAATCCGAATAAGGGTATAAAATCATCTACCTCCAAATATGTTTCGCCCAAGGCATCATCATTGTGTTGAATGACCACTGCCTCAAGATGCGTATCGCCATATAACTTTTTGACTTGGGCTTCCGTAAACAGTTTTATCTTACCCAGCTTAGCTAATTCCGATGCTTTTTCTACGGAGTCCAAAGCCCCTCGAAATTCATTTCTCCGGTGCACTAAGGATACTTCTGAGGCAACATCCGCTAAGAAAATTGCCCAGTCCAATGCGGAATCCCCGCCGCCTGCTATGACCACTTTTTTATCGCGATATATTTCTGGGTCTTTGATGATATAGGCCACTCCTTTATCTTCAAAATCGGTGATATTCTCGATGGGCGGTTTACGTGGCTCAAAAGAACCCAAACCCCCTGCGATTACCACTACCGGCGCATGATGTCGAGTGCCTTTATTTGTAGTTACGATATAGGAACCATCTTCTTGCTTATCCAAGGTTTCTGCCCTTTCCCCAAAAGTGAATCCGGGTTCAAAAGGCTTTATTTGGGCCATCAAGTTCGTTACCAAATCACCCGCAAGAATCTCCGGAAAAGCGGGAATATCGTAAATGGGTTTTTTCGGATAGATTTCCGAGCATTGCCCTCCGGGCTGGGGTAAGGCGTCTATCAAATGGCATTTTAGCTTTAATAACCCTGCCTCGAATACCGTGAACAAGCCTGTTGGTCCGGCTCCTATAATAAGTATATCTGTTTTAATCATCTTTTTTAGTATTACATAATTAGTAAAAAGTAGTATGTAGAGTTAGAAATAATTCAGCTTACACCATTTTTATCTTCTACACTTTTTCAACCAATTTCTTAGTTATTTCATTCATTCTATCCACTTTTTCTTCAAAATCGCCCTTTATCGTTTTCCTATAATCATTAAGGTTTTGAACCATCTTACTGATATCCTCCGGGATGACTTCTTCAAAAAACTGACGCAATCTTTTGGCTGTGGTGGGCGATTTCCCGTTGGTGGAAATAGCGATTTTAACATTGCCTTTTGTAACGATTCCGCCCATATAAAAATCACAATAGGGCGGGTTATCCGCAACATTAACCAATTTATCCAATGCCCTACAATCCTCATAAACCTGCACGTTCACTTCTGGAACATCGGTTGTGGCAATGACCATGTGTTTGCCCTTTAAATAGGTGTCGTTGTAACTATCGGTTATGAGTTCTACTTGATATCTGGATGCCAATTCGAGCGTGCCTTTCCTAAACATAGGCGAGACCATGGTTACTTTTGCATCCGGACTGGATTTCGTTAAAAACGTGAGTTTTTCCTCAGCTACATTACCTCCGCCGATAATGAGTACATGCAGGTTGGACGTTTTGAGAAAAACGGGATATAGATTGTTTCGTTCCGTTATTTGATTTTCCATTTCTTTGGCGGCAGCTATTACCGTAATTTTAATTTTTGTTCATAAGACCAGCCTTTTTAAACCTCCCTTAATCCCTCCTTTTTAGGAGAGAAATACCGTTCCTTACGCTATTTTAAAAACAACACCATCATGTAACTATTTCATTTTCAAGTTTCGTCAGGTTTTGAAAACGGGACAGGTCTAACATGGATTCTCGATGCCGTACTACCTCTCCAATAATTAGTATTGCAGGGTTTGCCAATTCTTGCTTTTGTACTTCACGCTCGATGGAATCGATAGTGCCAACTCCGATCTTTTCATTTTCTCTGGTGCCATTCTGAATTACAGCAACCGGTAGTTGCGATTTGCCTTCTGCTTGAAATAGCGCTACAATCTCCGATAATTTTGACATGCCCATTAGAATGACGACCGTGGCACTGGACTTAGCGGCCAATCGGACATCATTGGATAATTTATGTTCCTTGGTAGTCCCTGTGATGACCCAAAAACTTTCTGCCGAACCTCTTTTGGTTACGGGAATATGTTGAGCTGCCGGAACAGATATACAAGATGAAATTCCCGGTACCATAGCAACCCGAAGTCCGTGTTGGGCTGCAAATTCCATTTCTTCTGCACCTCTACCGAAAACAAAAGGGTCTCCCCCTTTCAGCCTTATAACGTGATTGCCAGCGCTCGCCCTTTGCACAATCAATTCATTTATCTGCTCTTGTTGATAGGCGTAACATCCTTTTCTTTTGCCTACAAATATCTTTTCGGCGTTAGGAGCATAAGCCAACAATTCGATATTCACTAGGGCATCGTACAAGACAACGTCCGCTTTTTGCAGTGCCTTTATTGCCTTTAGTGTAATAAGTTCCGCATCTCCCGGACCGGCACCGATGACGGTAAAAACGCCAGCCCCCTCTAACTCCCCCAAAGGGGGAGAACTCTTACGCTTACGGTTACATATTTTATTCATGTTATGATTCCTGAAGTTCTTTTGTCCTGAACGTTTGTACTTGTTTTAAAAAGCCTTTTGCATCTTCCAAATAGTTTTTTGCAAAACTTTGAGTGGGTTCCTTTTTGTTCAATTGAAGTACCAATTCGTTAAAACCACCGTTTATTTGAAACCTGCCGGTGCCAACAAACTTTTCGTCAAAATCTGCAATAATGCTATTGTGGGTATTTACTTTGGTATTTTCAGAAGTAAGTAGTGCCTTCGCGGAATTTACCATACTTGAATACGCGTGATAGATGCTTGCCGCCCATTTTCCTTCTTCAAAAGTCTCCGCTGCCTTTTGTATCTTTTCCTCACTTTCAAACAATAAAGTAGCGATCAAATCAATCACCACACCTGCACATTCCCCTACGCCAATGGCTTTTTCATAACGTTCTGAATTTCCCCAGTCGATAAAATCTTCCTGGCTAAGGTTTTCTATATCCGTTAAGGGTTTTAGAAAATCATAAAAATACATCTGCCCTTTTTGTCGGTAATACTCCGCATACGAAAGCCCCTTCCCGTTGGCATCAAAATCATCCAAAACAAGACGCAATGCCTCAGGGCCTCTTTTGCTGGGTACTTTGACCACCTTATCCGCAAAAAGTCCTTCTCCATTCCCTACATTGCCGCCACCTAGCAATACTTGCAAGGCGGGCGCCACGAGTTTATCCTTGGTTCGGACGGACATCCCCTGAAAACCTATGTTTGCCATATTGTGCTGTCCGCAAGCATTCATACAACCGCTTATCTTGATGACGATATCGGCGTTATCCGTATACTGCGGATACTCTTCTTTGATTATGCGTTCCAACTCTACCGCGATTCCCGTACTACTCGCGATTCCTAAATTACAGGTGTCAGTTCCAGGGCAAGCGGTAATATCCAAGGCTTTGTTGTAACCCGGTTCCGCAAAACCCAGTTTTTCAAGTTCTGTATAAAAAAACGGAACCAGTTCCTCTTTTACATACGGAATCAAAATATTTTGGCGGAGCGATAGACGGAATTCCCCTGCCGCATACTGCTGTGCCAAATCTGCCAGCAGGCGCGCCTTATCCGTATAAAAATCCCCTAACAATACCTTGATACCTATAGCAACAAAACCCTGCTGTTTTTGTGGGACTATGTTGGTGGACTTCCATTTTTCAAAGGTTTCAATATGCTGAATACTTACCTCGGGTGCTACTGCCTCAGCAACCGCAACCTTAGGATAGGCAAGCGCATCAATAGCAAAAGAACTGATAGGAACTGCTTTTTGTTCTTCTTCCAACAGGCTCTTAAATCCGTCCAGACCCAAGTCCTTCAATAAAAATTTCAATCTAGCTTTGGCCCTACTTTTACGTTCACCGTACCTATCGAAGACGCGCACAACCCCATCCATGAGGGGAACAATCTTGTCGGAAGGCAGAAAGTCGTACAGCACGTCCGCATGTCTGGGTTGTGAGCCTAAGCCACCGCCGAGCATCACTTTAAAACCTCTTTCGCCATTTTGAAGTTTGGCGATAAAACCCAGATCGTGCATGTAGGACAGACCTGTATCCGCATCGCTAGCGGAGAAGGAAACCTTGAACTTGCGCCCCATTTCCTGACTAATAGGATTGCGGAGAAAATAGCGAAAAAGGGCGTCGGCATACGGTGAAACATCAAAAGGCTCATCCTTATCTATGCCTGCTGTCTCGCTGGCGGTAACGTTCCGAACCGTATTCCCGCAAGCCTCACGCAGTGTAACTTCATCCTTTTCTAGCTGTGCCCATAGTTCCGGAGTCCTATTCAAGTCCACATAATGAATCTGAATGTCCTGACGGGTGGTAATGTGTAAACGTCCGGTGGAATATTCATCCGATACATCGCAGATACGTTTTAATTGTTTTGATGAAACCTTGCCATAGGGCAATTTTATACGGATCATCTGAACGCCCTGTTGGCGCTGTCCATAAACCCCACGCGCTAAACGTAGGCTACGGAATTTCTCCTCATCGAGCTTTCCCTCGTGAAACTCGTGTATTTTTTGTTCCAGTTCTAAAATGTCCTTTTCTACGACCGGATTTTCTATTTCTGTTCTAAAGCTTTGCATGATCCCCTCCCGACCTCCCCAAAGGGGAGGAGCTTTTTACGGTATTTAATTAAACTTTGTTTTCCCCTCCTGACCTCCCCCAAGGGGAGGAACGCCTACTCGGGTGGCAAACGTTCTTATTAATAAAATATAATTCCTATAGATTTAATAGGCATTAAATCAACCTTTTATCCACTAACTATGGGGTATCCATCAACACTCTTATTATTTTTCGGAACAAATGCTCCCCCTTGTTAATAAACTCCTCCTAACTTTTCAATTCCCCTCCTAGCCTCCCCCAAGGGGAGGGATTAAAAGCTGTACGCATCATTCAAAACATAACTCTATTTGGACAATCCGAACCAAAATTACCCTTTCAGAACGACCCCTCCTAGCCTCCCCCAAGGGGAGGGATTAAAAAGCTGTACGCATCGTTCAAAACATAACTCCATTTGGACCATCCGAACCAAAATTACC
>CAYGUY010000027.1:12514-33473 GCA_964353165.1 uncultured Maribacter sp. | reverse complement strand
TTTCCGGCAATCAGTTTATTGGCATCCATCCAAGACACAGTGGCGGTAAATTGTTTGTCTATAGTCGGTAAATCTCCCACCTTGACCAACATATCCCCCCTACTTACATTGATTTCATCTTCCAAGGTAATCGTAACCGATGATCTTCTAGACGCCGTTCTGTATTGCTTATCGTGAAAATAAATAGCCTTGATTCTAGATGTTGTTTGCGAAGGCAGGGCAACAACGGCATCGCCCACACTCAGTTCGCCCCCGTATACCTTTCCCGCAAATCCCCTAAAATCGTGGAATTCCTCCGTTTTTGGGCGGATGACATACTGCACCGGAAAACGCGGCGTACCCACGTTGGATACCGCAGCCAAATCCAAACCTTCCAGATGTTCCAGCAAGGTCTCGCCTTCGTACCAAGGCGTATTTTTAGATTTATTGACGACGTTGTCGCCGTTTAATGCACTTACAGGAATAAAGGTAATGCGCTGCTCCGCGTAATCCCGCTTTCCCATCAGTTGTTGAAAATCTGCCTTTATCTCATCGTATCGCTCCTCTGAAAAATCTACGAGATCCATCTTATTGATAGCCACGACCACCTCTTTTATTCTGAGTAAATTATTGATGAAAAAGTGCCTATTCGTTTGCTCTATGACCCCTTTTCTGGCATCTATCAAAATAATGGCCGCTTGAGATGTCGATGCTCCGGTAACCATGTTACGTGTATATTCTACATGCCCGGGAGTATCCGCAATAATGTAGCTTTTTTTCTGGGTCGAAAAATAGATATGGGCGACATCGATTGTAATTCCCTGTTCCCGTTCTGCCACCAAACCATCGGTTGCCAGCGAAAAATCGAGATAGTCATATCCCTTCTGTTTACTGGTTTTTTCAATGGCCTCCAACTTGTCCGTTGTCAAGGATTTGGTATCGTACAGTAACCTACCGATCAAGGTACTTTTACCATCGTCTACACTACCTGCTGTTGCTATTTTTAGTACTTCCATTTTTTTAGTATTTAGTTGGCAGTTGCAATATGCAGTACTCAGTATTAAACTGCCAACCGCTACTGGCTACTGCCCACTTTTTAAAAGTATCCCTGTTGTTTTCTTTTTTCCATTGCCGCTTCCGAGCGCTTGTCGTCTATCCTTGCGCCTCTTTCCGATATGGTGGAATCCCTTATTTCTTGCACAACGGCATCGATATTAGTTGCCTCGGAATATACGGCAGCGGTACAGCTCATATCGCCCACCGTTCTAAAGCGCACCATCTTCTCCAACACTTCTTCATCATCTTCCTGATATACATAATCTGAATGTGACCAGATTAATCCGTCACGCAGGAATATCTTTCTTTTATGTGCAAAATAGATTGACGGAATCTCTATTTGTTCCTGTTTTATGTAGGACCAAACATCCAGCTCTGTCCAGTTGGAAATGGGGAATACCCTTACGTTCTGTCCCAGTTCTATTTGTCCGTTGAGCATGTCGAACAACTCGGGCCGCTGATTGCGCTCGTCCCACTGTCCAAAATCGTCCCGTACCGAAAAGATGCGTTCTTTGGCCCGTGCTTTTTCTTCATCCCTGCGTGCACCACCAATACAGGCATCGAATTTAAACTCCTCGATTGCATCCAAAAGCGTAGTCGTCTGCAATGAATTTCGACTGGAATACCTGCCGGACTCCTCTTTTACCTTTCCTTGGTCAATGGAATCCTGTACGTTTCTCACAATGAGTTCCAATCCCAATTCGGCAACCAATTTATCGCGGAATTCAATAGTTTCGGGAAAATTATGACCCGTATCGATATGCATTAATGGAAAAGGAATCTTTGCCGGCCAAAAGGCTTTTTGTGCCAACCTTACAAGGGTAATCGAATCTTTACCTCCAGAAAATAAGAGCACTGGCTTTTCAAACTGGGCTGCCACTTCACGGAAAATATAAATAGCCTCATTTTCCAATGCATTTATTTGTGAAGTATCCTCCAAGATTACCTGTGCAGGCTTTAACACTATCTTATCCGCTATACTGTTTATCCCCATGTTTTTTTCTATTATCTATTGTCTAACTTCTTACATCTAATTAGGTATGCAAACCACATTCCCTATTCTCCAAAACCTTTGTCGGGTCAAAATAGGTATGCTCATTGGGTAGGTTCCTTTCTTTGAGGTATACGTCCAGTTGGGTATCGTTCCAGTGGTAAAACGGACTTACCTTTAGCACCCCATCCTTACTTAGGCTCAGCATATTTAAGCTATCTCTGTGCGCAGTCTGCCCCTTTCTGAGATTTGTAAACCAAACATCTGGTTTGTGGGCAGCCATTGCCCTTCTAAAAGGCTCTAATTTTACTTGTTCCGTAAATAAAGCATGCCTGTCATCATCAATTTGAGGTATTCCCATTACGGCATCCCTATGCGCCGTTGTTTGCTTGGGTACATATAAATCTATGTTCAGATTCAAACCATCAATAAGCTCTTCTGCATGTTTATAGGTATTGGGAGTATTATACCCCGTATCGCACCACACCACGGGTATGTCACTTTTTACTTGAGCTACTGCATATAAAATGGCAACTTCATAAGGTCTAAAATTGGTCGTAACTATGGCATGCTTTGACCGTTCTACCGCCCAGGAAATAATTTCTACCGGGGGTATTCCTTTAAACTGAATATTTAGCTGATTAATTTCCTCTTGTATATATCTCATACTAGATTCTTATTTACCCCAATTGATTCTGTTCCACAACCGTTCGTGAAAAAAGTACAGGAACATCTTTGTTACAAAATCTATGGACGCGATCGATGCCGCAACAACAACCTCCCCAGTAAGCAAATATGAAATTAATAGCGTATCTAGCGTACCGATAATACGCCAACTGACTGCTTTTGCCACACTGCGAATAGGACGCTCCGATTTCTTATCGGACTCGTACTTCGTTTTTGTGTTATTTCTATCAAAAACTAATTGATCTACAATCATACGTTTTCTATCCCTTTTAATACCCTACTAAATTAATAGGATAACAAAAATAGAATTAATATTGACTTTACACACATGTAGATCTTATTAATTTCTAATTAGTCTATAGATTTAATAGATTATTAATAAAACAGCTGAATAAGTAAGAATATAATAAAGGAAATAAACTTGAATATATTACCTAATTAGGTCGGCAAGGGTATTGTTACGATACACGGCTAAATTAGCATCCCTAACCTTAAGCATAAGCTTATGCACAGAACAGGCTGCCTCATCCGGACAATCCTCGCATTTCTCATAAAAGTTTAAACTAACGCAAGGCACCATAGAAATTGGACCTTCCAAAACTCGCATGACATCTGTCATTAAAATATCTTCTGGTTTTTTGAGCAGATAATAACCACCGCCTTTTCCTTTTTTAGAGCCTAAAAATCCTGTTTTCCTTAGGGAGAGTAAAATACTTTCTAAAAATTTCTGCGATATGTTCTCCCGTTCTGCAATTTCTGATATTTGCACTGGCTTTTTATCCTTTTGAACCCCTAAATAAGCCAAGGCCTTAAGTCCATATTTTGTTTTCTTGGAGAGCATGTAGCTAATATAGGGAAAAGGGATTGAAATCTTAATAAAAGGCCAAACCTGTCTAAATTTAAAGATAAAATGGTTTTAAACTAACAGGTACTGATGTGCATCGCGTTTAGCACTAAAGTCCGGAAATCTCTTTTAATCCTAACCGTCTAATCTACATATGAAATCAGATTCGTTAAAAATAATTTCGCTTTGTTTAGTTTACTTTAAACATGAAAGTAACAATTAACTTGACTTAAAAATAAGAGAAAGCTGTTAAAATATTGACAAATGCATATATTTAATCCGATGGAAAAAAAACATAACATATTTCCCGAAAAATTATTTGGCTGTTGGCATCCTGTAGGCTATAGCCATGAGATAAAAGCAGACAAACCCTACGGCACCTTTCTATTGGATGAGGCGATAGTGGTTTGGCGTACCGCCGAAGGTAAAGTGCATGCTATGCGCGATGTCTGTATACACCGAGGAACGGCACTTTCTTTGGGCTGGATAAAAGACGATTGTCTGGTTTGCCCCTACCATGCATGGCAGTTTGACAAGAAAGGGGATTGTGTACTGATTCCACAAGCTCCGGAAGCTGAAATTCCTGCAAAGGCAAAAACACCTACCTACCACTGCCAAGAAAGGTTTGGTCTGGTTTGGGTGGCCTTAAAAGAGCCAGTTTACAATCTTCCGGATATCCCAGAATACGAAAATACAGAATGGAAACTAGTAAACACCGGACCTTTTGATTGGAAGAGCGATAGTTCTAGACAAGTAGAAAATTTTACGGATTTCGGACATTTTCCTTGGGTACATCCAGGGCTGTTGGGCGACCCTGAAAGACCCAAAGTACCGGAATGCAAAGTCACTGTAAAAGACTCCGTGTTACACTATTCCGTGGTTAGACCCGAGGCAACCAACACTGATGACTTTCCCATTTTCGCAAATGAAGACGTGGTGCAACCAGAGCGCAAAAGCCGCTATGAACTTCATCTTCCCTATACAATAGTGCTTCGTTTGGGCTGGGGAGGAGAAAAAGGGATGGTCTATTTTTTCGTCTCTCAACCTATATCGCACAACAAATGCCGTGGTTATTGTATCATAGGTCGAAATTATAATTTAGATGAACCGGATTCTGTTCTGCAGGACTTTGAACAGGTCATTTTTGATCAAGACAAGCGAATCGTAGAGTCACAACGACCAGAACAGGTGCCTTTTGACTTTACGGAAGAGCTGCATCTAAAGTTTGATGCCGTGGCAATGAATTACCGTAGGGCGATGAAAAAACAGCAGTTAGATTACTAGTTAAAAACCAGCGTAAGTTTCTAGTTAATGCCCTTTCTTCTAAGGACAATTTCAATTTTAATAATCGACACCTAGTAACCAAGACGTGACAATCGAAAATCATTTTTCGAGAAGTAAAATAACCTGGGATGCACTACCCTTGTTTATCCTTTGGTGCGTACACCAATTTCGGCAAAAGAAGCCCGCGGGTCATCACCGTACGTTTTTACAGCTTTTAATTTTATATATCTTGCTTTGGTTTCCTTAAATCTAATTTCCTGTTCCAACCTACTATTGACCACATTTGAAAACTCCCCCTCAGCTGCCAAATCCCATTTTTTACCATTTTTACTGAGATAAAAGGCGTAGTCGGTCACTATACCGAAAGGATAGCGTTCCTGACTGGGTATGTAGGTAAATCCGTTAAGCGTATAGTCATTCCCAAGGTCAATACTAATTTCCTGTGGACTTGCGGTTTTGTTATCCGTTGCCCAAAAGGTTTCCGGGTTTTCATCCATTAGATTTTGAATATTTTCATATGTTCCTGCCGATATGGAAAGTACTTTCCAATCTTTCTTTGGAATATCAATATACTTGCTTACCGGCTCTGTAGTCTTATCGCTTTCAGCGTCATAAGCAATTGCTTTTAAGGTCGTTGGTACCTGCAAGATAAATGGTGCTTCGTATTTTTTAGAGTCCTTGCTCGGTGCGCTTCCATCTAAGGTATAGTACACATCGACCTCGGTTTCTGGAACGGTAAGGCTTACCATTCCCTCCCTGTTTCTTTCTATAATAGGTTGTACGAGTAAATTTGGCGCACGGTATATTTCTAGGTTGGAAATAAGCGGTGGCCCTTTAGCGTCTTCAATATTCAAACGCAAGGCAGTTGCCTCTACAGTATTAAAGCGAAGTATCCGCTTGTGTCCGATGGTGGTCTGATTTTCGATAGGAACCCACTCTCCCTCTACTTTCGCCGCTATAGAAAACTGCTTTACCCGTTGACCAAGAGCAATATATTCTTGTATAAGGACACGGTTAATTTCCGTAGGCATAGCAAAGTCAACGGTAAGCGTTGCGGAAATAATACCATCATCCGTAGCCCAATAGGTTTCATTCTTACCGTCAATTACATTTTGTACTTCAAAAGCAGCACTATTTCCTCGCACATTACTCGCCGAAACCTTGGAACTGCTAGCTAGTTCTATAGCAAAGTCGGTATCGATTTGTTTTCTCAAGCGCATTAATTGCCGTTCATCATTTTCGTGGATTAGACCTCTATCGTCCACCGGCAGGTTTAGTAGAAAATTACCATTTCTACCAACGGATTCATAATAGGTATCCACCAACCGCGTTAGGGATTTTACTTGATGGTTCTCCCCAGGATGATAATACCACCCAGGTCTTATTGAGGTATTTACCTCAGCTGGTAACCAATGTGTACCATCTTCATGCCCAGAACGAAGTTCTTCATACCTAGGCCAACCAGGATAAATTTCATCACGTCGCATAATGCTCCAGTTCGTCTCATTAGCAAATCCTTCTTCTGTTCCTACCCAGCGAATGTCCGGTCCACCGTCACTAAAAATAACGGCGTTTGGTTGCAATTCACGAACTATTTGTGTGACCTTATCCCATTCGTAATAGGTTTTACTGTCTATTTTCCTAGTTTCATTAGCACCGCCATAATAGCCCGATCCGCCATTAGCGCCATCGAACCAGACTTCAAACACTTCACCATAATTGGTCAATAGTTCGCGGAGCTGTTCGTGAAAAACGTTCACATATTCGGGTGTTCCGTAGGTAGAAGCGTTCCGGTCCCAAGGCGATAAATAAACACCAAATTTTAATCCGAACTCTTCACAGGCCTCGGACAAGTCTTTAAGTACATCTCCCTCGCCATTTTTCCATGGGGAATTTTTGACCGAATGTTCCGTGGTATTGGTAGGCCATAGACAAAATCCGTCGTGATGTTTTGCAGTAATGATTACACCTTTCATACCTGCATCCTTAATTACTCTTGCCCATTGGCGAACATCCATTTCCGTAGGATTAAACTGTCTTGGGTTTTCACCTCCCGTACCCCATTCCATATTCGTAAAGGTGTTCATGTTAAAATGGATAAAGGCGTAATAGTCCAATTCTTGCCATGCCAATTGTCGCTTCGAAGGTAGAGGTCCAATAGGTGCTGGTGGAGTAACCTGAGAACAGGACATAAAACACAATAGAAATATCGCAAAAGATGAAAATCGAAAGGGAAACTTCATAATAACTGGTAATATTAGAATATTAACAACAAAATTATTTTTTCATAAAAGTGTCGATTTGATGCCATTCGGCTCCATTCAAATGTAATGGCGCGTTTTGTTGTGGCACTCCTGGGGTACTTCTCCCGTTTTTAATGTAGGAAACCATCAATTGAAATAACTCTTCCACAACTTTAGGATACTCCATCACGAGATTTTTCTTTTCCGAAGGGTCAGCCTCAACATCATACAACTGAAATTTAGGCATATCCGTAGTATCGTCCTTTCCCGGTACTGGATAACTCCATCCTCCGGAGCCTGGAACAAAAATAAGCTTATGGTTTCCTTTCCTTATTGCAAAACTACCGTTTACCGAATGGTGAACAGTAGCTTCGCGCTTGTAAAAAGTAGTGTCGTTTGGATGTAACAAGGGTAATAAAGAAAAACTATCTTCTGCCTCTGTTTGTTTTAAATCGACATTGATTACATCCGCACAAGTAGCCATAAAATCGGTAAGGGAAATCGTAGTCTGCGAAGTACTATTGGGTTTTATTTGGGTTGGCCATTTTACAATGAATGGGATACGGTGACCTCCCTCATAGATATCTGCCTTATGACCACGAAATCCTGCCCTAGAATCATGCCCATGTTGCGCTAAAATTTCAAAATCGGCCTCTGGGGAAGGACCGTTATCACTGGTAAATACAATTAAAGTATTATCTGTAATCCCTTCATCTTCCACTACTTTTACGAGCTCGCCCACATAATAATCTATTTGCATCATAAAATCGGCATAGTAATTTATACCGCTCTTTCCCTGCCATTCAGTTGTAGGTAAAATAGGCGTATGTGGTGAGGGCAAAGCTAAATACAAAAAGAACGGTTTATCTTGCTTAGACCTTTCCTTAAGGTATACCATGGACCTTTTAAAAAAATTGGGAGTCACATCTTCATGTATAAAATCTGAAGCCGTTGGCCCTTTTCGCCACCAAGTATATTTTCCGGTATCTTCGGTTACACTGTCTATCGCCGCTGTTATACGGCCATCTTCTACATAGACATATGGTGCCATGTCCAAGGAACCCGATAGACCATAGGCGTAATCAAATCCTAAATCGTTTGGCGAATGGGTAATATTTTTCGTAAAATCGACAGTTTCAAAATCTTCATAGTTCCATCCGTCACCACCGAAATCCAAACCATCCTTTAGAGCCCAATCCCAGCCCAAATGCCATTTACCAATAAATGCAGTGTGGTATCCAGATTTTTGTAACAAAGAGGCAACCGTACTCCTACTTTCTGGAATCAACGCTTTTGATTTTCCAGTTAGAACCCCGGTTTTTAATGCACTTCGCCAGCTATATCTCCCAGTGAGAATACCATAACGTGTGGGCGTACATACGGCAGACGGACTATGAGCATCCGTAAAACGCATGCCTTGTGTTGCCAATTCATCTATATTTGGCGTTTTTATTTTTCCAGATGGGTTGTTGCTGGATATGTCGCCATAGCCCAGATCATCAGCCAAAATATAAATGATGTTGGGAGGTTTTGACTCTGTTGGCTTGGATTTTATTTCTTGTTTGCAGGAAGACTGTAAAGCATATATAAGTATAGAAAAAACGAGAAAATAGGATTGTTTAAGCATCATGGTAAGCCTTACAGAATAATGTTAGCTAAAATACACAATTAAGATATTCAAATCATTTTATACCGATCTCTCTAAAAGAGCAGCTTAAAAGTCCTTAACTCAATGCCTGCCTAATATCCCCAATAATATCATCTATATGCTCCAAACCAACGGAAACACGAACCATACCATCTGTAATACCAGTTTCAGCTCTTTCTTCTTTTGATAATTTACTATGGGTTGTCGATGCAGGATGGGTAACGATACTCCTACTATCACCGAGATTGGCAGATAGGGATAGTAATTCTATGGAATTGAATAACTGTTGACCAGCAGTGAGTCCGCCTTTTAATTCAAAAGCTACGACGCAACCCCCAGCTTTCATTTGTTTTTTAGCGATTTCATATTTGGGGTGGGATCTTAAAAAGGGATATTTGACCCAATTCACCTTTTCATGAGACTCCAAAAATTCAGCTAACTTAAGAGCATTTTCACAATGCCGATCCACCCGAACCGCCAAAGTCTCTAAGCTCTTGGAAAGCACCCAAGCATTGAAGGGTGATAATGCCGGACCTGTTATTCTTGAAAAACGATATACTTTATCGATCAAATCTGCGGAACCTACCGTAATTCCAGCTAGTACCCTTCCTTGTCCATCCATTAGTTTTGTGCCCGAATGAATAACCAAATCGGCTCCAAATTTTATAGGTTGCTGTAAATAGGGTGATGCAAAACAATTGTCAATCACCAATATCAAATTATGCTTCTTGGCAATTTCGCCCAACGCCTCCAAATCGAGCACATCTACTCCCGGATTCGTAGGGGTTTCCGCATAAATGAGTTTAGTTGTAGGAGTAATCAAGTCTTCGATACCATCTAAGTCATCAATCTTAAAATAGCTGTGGGAGATATTCCACTTTGGGAAAAAATTATTCAACAGGGAATGGGTAGAACCAAAAATACTTCGAGCCGAAATCATATGATCACCACTACTTAACAAAGCAGCCAAGGTAGAGAAAACCGCTGCCATACCACTTGCAAAGGCAAAACCGGCCTCGGCACCTTCCATCTGGCACACTTTTTCTATGAATTCCGAGGAATTTGGATTGGAATAGCGTGAGTAAATATTTCGCTCCTTTTCCTCGGCAAACGATGCGCGCATATCCTCTGCATCCTCAAAAACAAAACTAGAAGTCAGGTATAACGGGACTGAATGTTCCAGATGTTCTGTGCGGTTTATCTGAGTCCTAATCGCATTGGTTTCGAATCGTTTTTTCATATTATTTCAACTACCTATTACAAATTTTGTCCTTCTATCTTGACCTTAGCCTTTGTCCGCAATCCTTAAAATATCTCCAAAAACCCCTCTTGCGGTAACCGCCGCTCCTGCGCCTGCACCTTGGATTACGAGCGGATTTTCTCCGTAAGATTCCGTATAAATCTCTATAATGGAATCAGAGCCTTTTACTTGACCCATTACGCTTGTCTTTGGCACCGATACCAATTTTACATCAAGTACGCCCTTTTCCTTTTGTAGATTTCCATGCAAATCACCCACGTACCGCAACACATGATTTGGTTTTTGGTTCTTTTTGATTTGATTGAACTTTTCGTCCAGAACTTCCAAGTTCTCCATAAAAAAATCCGTGTCCACCGTTTGTAAGCTATCCGGAATCAGGTTTTCTATATTAATGTCGGTAAACTCGTTTTGCAAATCTAGCTCACGTGCTAAAATCAATAACTTCCGTCCTACATCGTTTCCAGAAAGATCTTCTCTAGGGTCAGGTTCGGTATACCCACGATGAATTGCATCTTTTAAAATACTGGAAAAAGGTGCATCAACCTCTGAAAATGTATTGAATATGTAGCTTAAAGAACCAGAAAAAACACCATTTATCCGGGTAATATTTTCGCCCGACAAGTGTAATAATTTAATGGTATCAATCAACGGAAGTCCGGCGCCTACATTAGTTTCATATAGATATTGTTTTTGATGTTTTGCCAGTTCTTCCCGTAATAATTGATAATAATCAAAACCTAAGGTATTGGCAATCTTATTAGAAGAAACCAAATCAAAGCCATGCTCTACAAAATCGAAATAATGTGCCACAAAATCTTGACTCGCTGTATTATCCACGGCAATCAAATTTTCTAGGTGATGTGTTTTAGCAAAATCAAAAATATCTCTTTTATCGTAGGGCCGTCCTTTTGTCCTAAGTTCAGACTTCCAGTTTTTTGAAACACCATCTGCATTGAAAACTACTTTTTTAGAATTGGCAATGGCGAATATCCTTAGGTCTATTCCCTTTCTTTTAGCAATTGTTTTAGTAGATTTTAAAATTTGGTCTATTAAGGTTCCACCCACATTTCCATGACCAAAAATAGCAAGATTCAGTTTTTTGCTAATACCAAAAATCTGCCCATGCATAACATTAAGGGCTTTGGTCAAATCTTCTTTCTTAACCACCATACTCACATTTTTACCGGATACCGTATTATTAAAAAGTAAGGGGGTGATTTGATTTTTAATCAGCGCGTTATAGGGTTTATGGAAGGTGCTTAAATCCTGTCCCACTATGGATATGACCGAAACCTCAGCTACCACCTTGATCATATTAATATCCTTGGACTTAAAATCACCGGCAAATTCATTATCCAAGGCGTCTTTAGCCTGTTGTGCCTTATTTCGTTTGACCACAAGTCCTATACCGCGCTCCGAAGAACCTTGGGAAATAATACTTACACTTATAGCATTAGCTTCCAGTGTTTTGAAAATACGGGCATCGATTCCTACTTTACCTAACAACCCCCTCCCCTCTAAATTGATCAAGGCAACATCTTCGATAACGGATAAGCTTTTGATACCATCTTTACTAGATTTAGCGCTTATCAGTGTTCCCTCACTATCGTTATTAAAGGTGTTAAGGATACGTAGAGGAATATTTTTTTCTATAAGCGGTATTATCGTCTTGGCATGTAAAATGGTCGCTCCAAAATTAGCAAGCTCATTCGCTTCCGCATATGACAGATGAGACAATCGTTTAGCTCCTTTTACATAATCAGGGTTCGCCGTAAATATACCGTCTACATGGGTATAATTCTGTAATTCTTCCGCATCTAAAAAATTAGCAAATAATGCCGCTGAATAATTACTACCGTTTCTTCCTAGGGTGGTTGTTTGTCCATCTTTGGTGGCAGCTATAAAACCCGTAATAACCGGGACAGTGCCTATTGGCAAGGATTCGATTATGCTTAATAATTTTTCCCTAGAAGGTTTTTCGAACACTTTGGCATCTCCAAAGGAGGTGTCTGTAATCAAAAAAGTACGTGCGTCAACAAAAACTGCTTTTACTCCTTTTCCTATTAATAGCTTTGTGATGAGTTTCGCTGAAATAAGTTCTCCATAAGCCAGCACTTCATCCTTTATTTTAGGGCTATAATCACCTAATAAGGATACCCCTTCGAATAATTTGGCCAAACCCTTAAATTCATAGGAAAGGTCTATATTACTATAAGTATGCCGCTGATACTTTTCAAAAGCATCGAAATCAGGAAAATAGTCTTTTCCGCTTGCCGCTTTTTCCAACATAATTTCCAATTGATCCGTCGCCTTTTGCCTTGCGGACAATACAACCGTAATATGCTCTCCACTAGCAACCTTATCACTTATCAACTCCAGAACATGTTCCAGTCCTTCTCCATTGCTCAAGGATTTACCGCCAAATTTCAACACCTTTGGCTTTCCTATTTTACCGTTCGTATTAAAAACACCGTCCAAAAGCTTTTCCAGTTGTTCAAACTCAATTAAAAATGCATCATGACCGTGTAGGGATTGTATTTCACCATAGGTGACATTACTGTTTGCTTGTGCAATCTGTTTAAACGTATCTTTATTTTCTTTTGCCGTAAAGAACAAATCGGAGTCCACGCCTACGATATGGATGTTCGTATCACTATTTTGAAGGGCGATGAATTTCTCCTCCCCGTCCCGCGTAACATCAATAGTTTTCAGCAATTGATTCATAAGCTTGTAGGCAGATAACTGGAACCGCTCTTGCAGTTTTTTCCCATGATGTGTTAACCAACTTTCTACATTGAATACTTGGAGTTCCTCATTGGTACTTCTTTTAAAACGTTCCTTGAAGGATTCCGGGGTACGATAACAAAGCATCGCATGCATGCGTGCATCATGTACTGGTTGTTTGGAATTAACCAAAAACTGCTCTTGTATCTGACAGTTGGCAATTAACCAGTCTGTCGATTTCCAATCAGATGCCACCGGAATTAAATGTGTTGTAAGGCTAGGTCGCATTACCGCCATTTCCCAAGCAATACCACCTCCTAGGGAGCCGCCGATAATAGCAAATAATTTTTTAACGCCTAGTTTTTCTAGTCCTAATAAAAAAATGGACGCCATATCGGCCGCCACGAAGTCCTTGTAATTATCAATAACAAATTTATCATGACCATTACCGGGGATATTAAAGCATAAAACGGTAAACTTCTGGGTATCGATACATTTTTTATCGCCAATTAAGGTAGACCACCAACCTCCTGGTCCGGTTACGTTCGAGTTACCTGTTAATGCATGATTGACCATAACAATGGGAGCAGAATGCAGCTCCCTACCAAAAATTTGATATGACAGTTGAATATCCTGCTGCACCCCGCTTATAGTGAGGTAATCTTTAATTTGAAGTGTTTGTAGTAATGCCATTTTTACCCTTATAGGCTATATTCTAAAAAACAGTCGAGATATATAATGTATCCCGACTGCGTTAACTATGTTATTCCAATTCTTTTAAACCAAAATGGCCTTATCCACCTTGGCAAAAGCGTTTTCTATATCGGCCTTTAAATCTTCAATATCTTCCAAGCCAACGGATAGGCGAATTAAATCCTGACCTACACCTGCACTTTCCTGTTGCTCTGGCGTTAATTGTTGATGTGTGGTACTTGCCGGATGTATAATCAAGGACTTTGTATCACCAATATTTGCAAGCAGGGAAAATACCTTTGTAGCATCCGTAAACTGTTTCGCAGCCTCAAACCCACCTTTAATGCCAAAGGTAACCAAACCACTTTGTCCTTTAGGTAGATACTCTTGAGCCAAGTCATAATATTTATTACTTTTTAAACCCGGATAGTTTACCCAAGCAACCTCTTCCCTACTTTCCAACCAAGTAGCCAGTTCCATGGCATTGGCACTATGCTGCTTTATTCTAACCGGCAATGTTTCCAAGCCTTGAATAATTTGGAACGCATTAAAAGGACTCAAAGCTCCTCCATAATCACGTAATCCCTCCAATATCAATTTAAAAGTAAATGCGGCCGCGCCCAAAGCCTCGCTGTAAACCAAACCATGATAACCTGCCGATGGCTCCGTAAATTCAGGAAATTTTCCATTAGTCCAGTCAAAAGTACCGGCATCTATTATGGCACCGCCTAAGGAATTGCCCTGTCCGCCAATATATTTGGTGAGCGAATGAATCACAAGATTCGCACCGTGCTCAATAGGATTCAACAATCCAGGTGTCGCAACCGTGTTATCTACTATAAAAGGTACTTTGGCCGCTTTAGCCTGCCTGGCTATTGCTTTAAGATCCAAGACATCCAATTTTGGATTTCCTAAGGATTCTACAAAAAAGGCACGGGTATTTTCTTGAACGGCATCTGCAAATTTCTCAGGTTCAGATGCGTCTACAAAGGTGGTGGTAATGCCCAACCTTGGTAAGGTAACGTTCAGAAGATTAAAAGTTCCCCCGTACAAGCTGCTGGAAGCCACAATATGGTCTCCGGCTCTTAAAAGTGTAAGTAATCCTGTAGAAATAGCCGCGGTACCGGATGCAAATACTACTGCACCAACTCCACCCTCGACCGCGGCTAAACGATCTTGTAAAATCTGGTTGGTCGGATTGTTCAGTCGTGTGTAAATAAATCCCAATTCCCCTAAGGAAAAAAGATTGGCCGCATGGTCGGTGTCATTAAAAACATAAGAAGATGTTTGATAAATAGGTACAGCCCTTGTTCCTCCAGTTAATTTTGGGTCGTGACCAGCATGTAATGCGTTTGTTGCTAATTTGTGTGTACTCATGATTTTGTTTTTAAATAATTAATAAAAAATTTAAAAGCCAAACCCTAAACAGCCGACGTCGCGGTTAGGTAAAATCAAAAAGTTATAAGAAAGTGAAAAATTGCTGTCAGCAATTTGTTTTTCGTTATCTATTCTTCTGTCTAAATTTAAGACACTGAAATGAATTCAGTTTGAAGATAGAATGTAGCACCTTCTTTGCACGGAACAAAGGGTTGCTAAGGTTTCAAAGGGTCTAATCCCTCCACCTTTCTTGATAACTATTCAATACGTGTTTGAACTTTAAGGATACAAATTAAAGGGAGAAACTTATAATAACCTAATGTTTTTTAAAAATTTCACGAAATCCTAGTGATTTGGTGGGGTAAACATAATTTCTGTACCTAAGATTGATACCAAATCCTTTGATTATGGCTTTATCAACTCATAAGAACCAAAATAGTGAGAATCAAAATATATGAATCTAACATTCCGAACTCGTCGCTCAACTTTACTATTTAAGCTGAACGAGTTCTGCTATTCCAACATCCTTATTTATATTTGATAAAATTAAATTATGGCTTCAGGATTTTTTGCAATTTTAGATGATGTAGCAGCACTATTGGACGATGTTGCCGCAATGAGTAAAATAGCAACTAAAAAAACGGCTGGAATTTTAGGGGATGATCTGGCAGTGAACGCCGAGAAAGCCTCTGGATTTGTTTCTAGTAGGGAATTACCAGTACTATGGGCTATAAGCAAAGGCTCCCTGCTTAATAAAATCATCATTCTACCTATTGCCTTTCTGCTGAGTGCTTTTTTACCTTGGGCAGTGACACTTGTGCTAGTTTTAGGCGGAGTTTACCTTGCCTATGAGGGAGCAGAAAAAATATATGAATTCTTTGTTCCTCATGAAAAGGTACACATCAATGCTGACCTAGAACCTCCTACCAAAAGTGATATTTTGGCCATGGAAAAGACAAAAATCAAATCTGCAATTGTAACAGATTTTATTTTGTCCATAGAAATCGTCATTATTGCGTTGGGAACAGTTCTCACCGAACCCTTATCCAAACAAATTTTGGTTGTTTCCGTGGTAGCGCTTTTGGCCACTGTAGGGGTCTACGGTATTGTTGCACTTATAGTACGCATGGACGAATTTGGGCTCAAACTCATTAACCTTAACAAAAGGGACAATAGCTTTTCGGATATGATCGGTAGGTTTTTTGTTAACGCCCTACCCAAGATCATTAAAGCACTGACCGTTATAGGTACGATTGCTTTACTACTGGTCGCAGGCGGCATATTTGTGCATAACTTAGATTTTCTACATGGAATTTTTCCAGCAGTTCCTAGCATTATTGTCGAATTTTTCGTGGGACTGATTGCTGGTTTTTTGGCATTACTGTTGCTTACAGGTGTTAAGAAGTTGCTAGGTAAGGCATAGAAAACAAGTTTCTATAGCTGTTCCAATTTCTAAAATCTTTATATTCTTTAGAACACCTACTCCAACACCGTAAACTCCACACTGGAATCTGTGAAAACCGTATGCGTTTGGGTCTTAAAATCTTCCTCATTGGCCTTGAAAATATTATCCACATAGGTCTGTGGGTTCAGGTCTATTAAGGGAAACCAGGTACTTTGCACCTGTATTTGTAGTTTGTGCCCCTTTTTAACGGTGTGGAATACGTCTTGCAATTTAATATTGACTTCTGTCTTCTCATTGGGGGTAAAGGGTTCCGGATCGGAAAAGCTATTACGGAACCTTCCGCGCATAACCTCGCTACGCACCATTAAATGGTAATTACTCATTTTTAAATGGTCCTGCATCTCGTCGTTGGTCTCAGCGTCTGCCGGATGTACATCTATGACTTTTACAATCCAATCTGCCGCAGTTCCTGTGGTGGCTACCTTTAGTTTAGCCAAAATATCCCCTGCCAAAGTAAGGTCCTCTTCCATGACAGGTGTTTCAAAAACAAGTACGTCTGGGCGACGCGCAGCAAAACGTTGATCATCTGTCATATATTTACGGGGTGTAAAAACGGTTTTAACATCCTCAGAATAAGGAACAGGTTTTTTAATATCGCTTATAAACTCAATTCCAGTACTGCCTTTTACTTCGGTGGTTAATTCCTGATTGTCTGAAAGGAAAAAGTCCTTTTTGGTGGTGCCTTTTGGTGGCCAAGCGTCGTACTCTTTCCACTCCTTACGACCGGAATCATACACATAGGCTTCTGGTAATCCACTGTTGGCATCTCCACTACCCTTTAAAAAGTGATTAAAGAATTTTGTCTCTATCTTTTCCTGAAAAAATTCGGAAATAGAGTCCCCAAAATAGTAGTTCCCCACTAAATTTCTTCCATTACGTCTTGCCCATCGGCCGTGGTCCCAAGGACCAAAGACCATAGTATTGTAACTATTTCTATTCTTTTCTATGTTCTTGTAGGTCTCTAAAGGTCCGTATAAATCCTCAGCATCGAACCAACCACCAACAACCATCGTAGCCACATGAGACTTGCTTTTGTCCAAGTGCTGTATCAGTCCTCTACTTTGCCATAATTCATCGTAATTGGGATGTTCTTTTAGTTCGTTCCAGAAAAAATCGTCGGTCATATCATCGGGTGCAATGCTTACCTGATCTTTTAAATCATACTCGAAAAACGAGTTTAAGTTTTTTAAAGGCCCTTTATCCAAGAAGAATTGGTATTGATCTTCGGTTGGTAAATCCGGCAATTCATACCAAGCCGTGTCAACCGGTTGATCGCCATTGGGTCTTGGGGTGCCAAACAGAGAGGTAGCCCTAAAATAGCTCAACAAATAAGCACCGTTATGATGAAAATCATCAAAGAAAAAATCTCCTATACTGGCTTGTGGCGAAGAAGCTTTTAGAGCCGGATGTGCATCTATTGTAGCATATGTAGCATAATAACCTGGATATGAAATACCCCAAACACCGACATTTCCATTATTATTTTCTACATTGTTCACCAGCCAATCTATGGTGTCATAGGTATCCGTACTTTCGTCTACATCTTGGTCCGACGTTTTATTGGGAATATAGGCACGCATATTTTCATAATGCCCCTCGCTCAGCCATCTCCCTCTAACATCTTGGTAAACGATAATGTTTCCCTCTTGCATGAGATGAATGTTAGGACCAATCTGCTTTTTATAGGTTCCTGGGCCATAGGGTTGCGAACTGTAGGGCGTTCGCTGCATGATAATTGGATATTTTTTTGAGGTATCCTTGGGAGAATAAATGGTAGTATGCAAAGAAACACCATCACGCATTTCTATTTCTACTTCCTGCTTTGTATAATTATCCGAAACATAGGTTTCAGAAACTTCAGCTTTTGAAACCTTAGTGGTTCTTGCACAGGAAAAACAAATAAACACTACAGAAAATAGTACAATAAAACCACGGAAAATAGACTTTGACTTATTTGACATATGCTATATATTTGTGTACTAAAGCTAGTGAAGATTCTTAAATTAAAGAAATAAAAAAAGGAGCCCGCAAGTAGGCTCCTTAATCAAAAACATATTGATTTTAACTATATATCAAAAGCCTTTTTGACTTCGGCCACCTTGTCTAATTTCTCCCAGGTAAAAAGCTCTACTTTTTTCTCAACCCTGCCATTATAGGGTGATTCAAACACCTTTGTTACGGTTTTAGGTGTTTTACCCATATGGCCATAAGCTGCCGTTTCTAAATAAATTGGATTCCTCAATTTTAATCGCTCTTCGATTGCGAAAGGTCGCATATCAAACAAGGTGGCTACTTTTTTCGCAATGTCGCCATCGCTCAACTCCACATTGGAAGTGCCGTATGTATCTACGTAAATAGAGGTTGGTTCTACCACTCCAATGGCGTAACTCACTTGCACCAAAATTTCATCCGCAACACCGGCAGCGACTAAATTCTTGGCAGCATGTCTGGCAGCGTAGGCTGCACTGCGGTCTACTTTACTTGGGTCTTTTCCGCTAAAAGCACCGCCGCCGTGGGCACCCTTACCACCATACGTATCCACAATGATCTTTCTTCCCGTAAGACCTGTATCCCCGTGGGGGCCGCCAATCACAAATTTTCCCGTGGGATTGATATGATAGGTAATTTGGTCATCAAAAAGCACCTGTATCTTTTCTGGCAATTGCGCCTTTACCTTAGGGATTAAAATAGAGATGATATCCTTCTTTATCTTTGCCAACATCTTTTCATCATCGGCATCAAAAGCATCGTGTTGGGTAGAGACCACAATAGTATCTATACGTTGTGGGACATTATCGTCGGAATATTCGATGGTTACCTGAGCCTTGGCATCGGGTCGTAGATAAGCAATTTCTTTTCCATCCTTCCGTAATTCCGCCAAAACGTACAGAAGCTTATGCGAAATATCCAAGGCCAAAGGCATGTAATTTTCTGTTTCCTTGGTAGCGTAACCGAACATCATTCCTTGGTCACCAGCACCCTGCTCTTCTTTTGTACCACGATCAACACCTTGATTAATATCTTGGGACTGCTCGTGAATCAAAGAGATAACGCCGCAAGAATCACCACTAAATTGGTATTCCCCTTTGGTGTAGCCAATCATATTAATAACATCTCTTGCGATGGTCTGTACGTCTAAATAGGTGTCGCTCTTCACTTCTCCCGCCAATACTACTTGACCTGTCGTGACCAAGGTCTCACAAGCCACTTTGCTCTCCGGGTCAAACGCTAAAAAATGATCTAAAAGAGCATCACTAATTTGATCTGCCACCTTATCCGGGTGTCCTTCACTAACAGATTCCGATGTAAATAAATACGCCATTACAAAAAGTTTATACTAGGTAAGATTTGACGGCTGAAAGTTGAGTAGCTTACATTCCAAAGGAAAGATTCCGAACGGTAATCCAAAGTAAACTGCTTTAGCATTTTTCTTGTACCAAACTTGATTTGGTATCTGAGGTTGCAATCAGTCAAATCCTTCCTCTTTATTAAAACACAAAAGTATGAAAATAGTTAGGTTCTAAAAATTATTCCTCTTTCCTTTTCTCTAGTTTAGCGAGATAAATCTTTGCTTTGCATATTAACTGCATTTCATCCGTTATTTTTTCACAAACCTAAATTCCTTCGTATATTGCGCGGCACATCTTTTTACTTCAACTAACCAAATAAATAGAACCAAAATGCACATTGCCGTTGCTGGAAATATAGGAGCAGGAAAAACTACCCTAACCAAATTATTGGCCAAACACTATAAATGGGAAGCGCATTTGGAAGAAGTTGTAGACAATCCATATCTAGATGATTTTTACAATCAAATGGAACGCTGGAGCTTTAATCTGCAAATCTATTTTTTAAACAGTAGGTATCGTCAAATCTTACAAATACGAGAGAGCGGTAAGAGTGTTATTCAGGACAGAACTATATATGAAGATGCACACATCTTTGCTCCCAACTTACACGCTATGGGCTTAATGACAAACAGGGATTTTAAAAATTATTCCAGTTTGTTCGAATTAATGGAAAGCTTAGTGGAACCACCAGAACTGCTTATCTACCTTAGAAGTTCTATTCCTAATCTTGTGAAACAAATACACAAAAGAGGTAGGGATTATGAAAATACCATTTCTATTGATTACCTAAGTCGGTTAAATGAGCGATACGAAGCTTGGATACATGGTTATGCAAAAGGTAACTTATTGATTATAGATGTTGACGAGCTTGATTTTGTTGATAATCCCGAGGATTTAGGAAACGTTATTAATAAAATCGATGCCGAAATACACGGCTTATTCTAATCGATCAGTAAAATTAACAATTCTTCTATTTTAACTTAAAGACCGATTTCAATAGCCTGGAAATGATTTTCTGTTTGCATTCAATACCGAACCTTTTTATTGCTTTAGGCCATTCAAAATACTTACAGTTTACCGTTTCGGTTTATACATTCTCGCTTCTCCCAATAGACCCCTATTACAACTCAAATCTTTTTTATTATAAAATTCCCCATTAGATAAGCTATTTCCCAAACTTGTAGCAGTAAAAACAATTAAATCGTTTCGTACAAACACAATTTTGTGTTACCGTCCCTCATTGAAAGAACCTCTTTACTCATTCCCTATTTTTTAGGCTCTTCGTTTCCCATAGTTTTAAGCATAAGTATAGTAAATAATAACCTGTTGGAATCTTGCCAACACTAAACTTTAAATC
>CAYGUY010000027.1:0-12414 GCA_964353165.1 uncultured Maribacter sp. | reverse complement strand
AGCGTTAAAAGCAAGTAACTTAGCTTTCACTTCTTCTTCCGTTCCTTCAAAAACTTGCTCCGATATAGATATATTACCGTTTTCAGTAAGTGTAGTAACTACTACTGCTTTAGACGTCCCATCCTCATTGTTGTTCATGCTTACCTCCACACTACGTTTCGTTTGGTTTGTAACCACTTCGGTCGCAGTTTTAGATTCCGTATAGGCAGTCATCGTGTCACCGTCCATGGCGATACTTGGTGCAATAACTAATGCTACAACAGACATTAATTTCAACAAGATGTTCAATGAAGGTCCGGAAGTATCCTTGAACGGATCTCCAACAGTATCTCCTACCACAGCAGCTTTATGCGCATCTGTACCTTTCCTACCGTCGGATTCGATCATTTTCTTAGCATTATCCCAAGCACCACCAGCGTTAGATTGGAAGATGGCCATTAAAACTCCCGCAGAAGTTACACCAGCTAACAGTCCACCAAGCATTTCTGCTCCACCTATGAAACCAACAGCAACCGGAACAACGATAGCCAAAAGACCTGGCAAAACCATTTCTCTAATGGAAGCTTTAGTAGATATATCTACACACTTATCGTATTCGGCATATCCATCTGCTGCATCAAATATTTCTCTTTGGGCTGGCGTAGCTTTTGACATGTCAGAATCTACAGCTCTCATTACTTCTAAAGCCGCTTTCAATTGTGGGATATCCCTAAACTGGCGACGAACTTCTTCGATCATTGCCATAGCGGCACGCCCTACAGCGTTCATAGAAAGTGCAGAGAATACAAAAGGCAACATGGCACCTACTAGAAGTCCTGCCATAACTGTTGGTTCAGCTACATTGATAGCTTTAACATTGGCCACTTTCATAAAAGCAGAGAACAAGGCCAATGCAGTTAAGGCAGCAGAAGCAATTGCAAATCCTTTACCAATAGCGGCAGTAGTATTACCTACAGCATCCAATTTATCCGTACGCTCACGTACTTCTGGATCACACTCGGCCATTTCTGCAATACCACCTGCGTTATCCGAAATGGGTCCATAAGCATCTACTGCCAACTGGATTCCAGTATTCGCTAACATTCCTACCGCAGCAATTGCGATACCGTATAAACCTGCAAAGTGATGAGATATAATAATCGCAGCAGCAATTAATAAAATAGGAATCATCGTAGACATCATACCAACACCCAAACCAGCAATAATGTTGGTTGCGGCACCGGTTTCCGATTGCCTAACAATAGAATTAACAGGCTTAGTTCCTGTACCCGTATAGTACTCTGTAATTTTTCCAACACCTAGACCGGCAACAAGACCAGCCAAGGTTGCAAAGAAAATTCCATTTGCACCACTAGGAAGACCATCAATAGATTCTGGAATCAACGCATGTATAATGAAGTATGACGCTACCACCATTAGACCTGCAGAACCAAATTCACCAACGTTCAATGCCGTTTGTGGGTTACCACCATCTTTAACTTTTACAAAGAAGGTTCCTATAATAGACATGATAATTCCTACAGCAGCCAGGACTAAGGGAAGATAGACCGCTCCCAATCCTTCAAAACCAGGCGTAATAATAAATGCTCCCAATACCATGGTACCAATAATAGAACCAACATAGGACTCAAATAAATCTGCACCCATACCGGCAACATCACCAACATTATCACCTACGTTATCTGCAATAGTAGCAGGGTTCAACGGATGATCTTCAGGAATACCTGCTTCTACTTTACCTACCAAATCTGCGCCAACATCGGCAGCTTTCGTATAGATACCACCACCAACTCTAGCGAATAGTGCAATTGAAGATGCTCCTAAGGAGAAACCAGAAAGAACGTTTAATACTAAACTTAAATTTTCAGCACCGGGCCATATAGACTGATAGACCATGAATAATGCACTTAGTCCTAAAACACCAAGACCAACAACACCTAATCCCATTACAGCACCACCAGCAAAAGCTACTTCCAAGGCCTTTCCTAACGAAGTTTTCGCTGCCTGTGTGGTTCTCACATTTGCTTTAGTTGCAACCTTCATTCCTATGAAACCAGCCAAAGCCGAACAAATGGCACCAACAATAAAAGAAAGGGCTACCATTCCGTGAGATCCTTCCTCGTTACTTCCTTTAAAGAAAAGAAGAATAGCTACAGCTATTACAAAAATCGAAAGGATTTTGTATTCCGCCTTTAAAAAAGACATAGCACCATCGGCGATGTTCTTGGCTATCCGTGCCATTTTTGCGTCACCGACTTCCTGTTTGGAAACCCACATGTTTTTTATAAACACGAAAAGCAGCGCTACGACTCCAAATGCCGGTAATAATTGAATTACTAATTCCATTTTGTTAGTTGTTTTTAGTTTTTTTTAACGGCTGCTAAAGTAGTAAAATAGAATAGAATAAAAAAAGCCACCCTTATATTATTAAAGATGGCATTAAATAAGGTATTTTGTTGCTAAATCGTAAACGTGCGCTTTTTTTTATGCTCACTTTCGTCGTAGCGCTTTACGCACTCGTGGTATATTTGTATAGCTTCTTTTGCATCTCCCCAACCCCCTGTATCTACTTTCTTTTCCTCTAAATCCTTATATACCTTAAAAAAATGTTTGATTTCCTTTTTTCTGTGCGGATTTATATCGCTTAAATCATATTTATTGTTCCAAACAGGATCACTAACGGGCACGCAAATAATTTTTTCATCCGGACCCTTTTCATCTGTCATATGAAAAACACCTATTGGCCTTACTTCCATCACTACCATAGGATAGGTCGGCTCCGTACCAAGAACTAAAACATCTAAGGGGTCCTGATCCAATGCCAAGGTCTCTGGAACAAATCCGTAATCACCAGGATACATCATGGAAGAGAACAGCATACGATCAAATCTAATCTTGTGTAGTGTAAAATCGTATTCATATTTATTTCGACTTCCTTTTGGTATTTCGATCAATACATCAAAGGTTACATCATTTGGTTTCTCGCTCATATCTTAACTTATATTTAATCCTCCTAAAAATCTAACGCCCATTAATGTTCTAAATTGTAAACAGCACCCACAAAACTAAAAGCTAAAACCAAAAGTACCGGTTACCCCAAAAGGACGGGCATTTGGGTTATCTAAATAATTACCCCTAAAATTAAAATCGATTCTAAAAATCTTAAAAATATTTCCTACCCCTAAAGCGTATTCGTAATATACTTTTTCCGAAGGAGCTTGCAGCGGTGTATTTAAGGAAGCAGGAGCACTTAAAGCGATGTTTGCAGCCGATAATTCTCCCCAAACCCCTCTTAAACCAACAATCTCTCTTAAATTTAATTTCCGTAAAAAAGGAATCCTTGAGAACAATCTTCCGTTAAAGTTATGTTCTAAATGCACTGCTGCATAAGTATCCGTTACGAATTCATAAAAATCCAAGTTGGGAAAGGTACCATAATTAGAGAAAAATGTTTGATTTCCTGGAACAACGCTCAATAAGCCCAAAGGCACTTCCCCAAATGTTTTCCCAAGCTCCAGTGTGGTCATCAACCTACCAAAACCTCCCAATTGCCATGGTCTAGTGTATGAAAACTGAAGCTTGGTATAATTAAAATCACTATCCAGAAAACCATTAGTTCCTTTTGTTAAGTTTAAAAGCAAGGTGGTATATCGATCATTGATTTCCCTGCGTTCTACACCATATCCAACTGACTGTCTTCCTGGTGTGTAAATTAATAAGGTGCTAAAATCTAACTGTCTCACCTCCGAAGATAACCCAGTCGCCGATTCAGGATCATTATAATCTAAGCTAAATTCATTTGGCAATGCCGAACTTAGTGTTCGAAAGGTACTCCCAAGCGAAACACGTAAATTTGTAATCGGTTCAATTTCTATACTTAACGCACTTAGATTTATATTCGTCAAGCGATTATTGGCTCCTACCGTAAGTAAGGCCGAAGATGCAATACTTCTCCCCAATACATCATTCGTAGCGGTAAGACTTACGCCTAGCTGCTCAACATCCCTTCTATGTCCTGCAGAAAGGATTATCCTGCTCTCACGATCAATTAGAAACTTACCCGAAATACCATGTTTGACCTTTTTATCGGTAAACCCGTAAGCGGCATAACCCTCTAATCGCCAAGGGTCGTTTTGCCCAAAGTATGTTCTAGCACCTAACCTTAATCTTGGCCCTTCGGCATCATTAAAACCAAATACATCGTAAATAGTACCTATGTCGAGATTCCATTTATCTATTTCTACGTATCCAGAGCCTAAAATACTCACAAGATTATAATACGACTTAAATTTGGGTACGGTTTTTAAAGTATCTAAAAGGGTATAAATACCAGCCTCATCCTTGTTCAAGTCCTCTAACCGATTTTTCTTCCAAAATGCATCGTCCGTTACAAGCACACCTGGATCGACTACGTTTCTGGATTTTCTGAAAAAGTCCTTAGGAACGGGTAAATCAAACTCATAATTATCATAAACTGTTGTGCGTTTGCCGTAAAGGCCTCTTGAATTTTCTTTCTTTTGAAAACTAAAATCGCTTAACATGTAATCCCGTTTGAGAAGAAAAACCGAATCGTTGACCACATCAAAATCTTGTTCAATATAAATCTCTTTCACCCAATTAATGTTGGCACTTTTAGTTACTTGAAGATTTATATTTTTTATGGCCCACGTTGAGTCATTAACCCAGAAATCACCTTTAAAGGTAAGTTCGTTTTTCCTACGAGGGTAGTACACAATATTATAACACCATTTATTACCGATATAGGCACTATCGCGCAACGCATAATTGTAGGTGTCTACACCGGTTTTGGACAAAGGACTGGTAAAACTTTTTGAAAAGAACTTTAAGTAATTGTCATAAACATCATAACTCTGGTACAGATCCTTTACAAAGGCAATTATCGCCTGATTATTATCAAAACCAGAGTTTTTATTCCCTAGGATTTCCTCTTTCTCCTGCTTTAAAATGTTATCCCCTTTTACCTTTGAAAATGTTTCATTCAAAAAAATAGGCAAATAGGTCTTACCCGTAATTCTTGAGGTATCCAAATCTTGAAAAACAAACTCCAAACCCTTGAAAACTTTACTTTTAATCACTGAGCTGTCTATTGTATTTAAATCAAACTCAACCTTTTCATATTTGTCAAAAGCGTATTGATTAAACTGACGCACACCGTTCTGACGCTTTTTGGCCCATATTTTCTTAAGAATTTCTACGGCAGGATTATTTTTCTTCGCTTGTTTTCCTGAAATTAAGACTACTTCGTTCAGCTGCTCTGTAGATTCAAGTAACGTAATGGATATGTCATAGGTCACTCGATTTGCCAAAATAATTTCCCTATTCTCAAAACCAATGAAAGACACCTGCAATATATCATAAGTATTATCGGACTCTATATAAAATCTGCCGTTATCGTTGGTGATAGTGCCTTCTGTAGAATTTTTAAATAATACGTTGGCAAATGCAACAGGGTCACCAGATTCATCTACAACAATCCCACCCACCTTCGTTTGGGCACTGACCCAAACAAAGCAGAAAAATAGAAAGAGTGATAGGATTTTTTTCATTATTTCAATTCTCAAGGAGCTACGGAACAAATTACGTTCCAAATAAAAAAGCTTCCTCGACCTTTGGTCGACGAAGCCATGATAGTTTTACAAAAACATAATGTTATTTGTATAATACTTTTTTTACGGCTTTTATTACATCGTTATAATTTGGCAACCATTCCTCCAATAATACCGGAGAATATGGTGCTGGTGTATCCGCAGTATTAATTTTTACTATAGGGGCATCCAAATAATCAAAAGCATGCGCCTGTACATGGTAAGTGATTTCGGTAGCTACATTCCCAAAGGGCCAAGCTTCTTCTAGAATTACTAAACGATTCGTTTTTTTAACCGACTTCAATACCGCCTCATAGTCTAATGGTTTAATAGTACGTAAATCGATAATCTCACAACTAATACCCTCTTTTGCCAACTCATCGGCAGCTTTATCAGCGTCCTTTATTATTTTTCCAAAGGATACGATTGTAACATCGGAACCTTCTCTGCGAATATCCGCAACCCCAATCGGTATTGTATAGTCACCTTCCGGAACTTCACCTTTATCCCCGTACATCTGCTCAGACTCCATAAAGATAACTGGATCGTCATCCCTAATTGCAGCTTTCAATAATCCTTTAGCATCAGCAGGATTAGAAGGCACGATAACTTTTAGCCCTGGACAGTTGGCATACCAACTCTCAAATGCTTGGGAGTGTGTTGCTCCAAGTTGACCAGCAGAAGCCGTAGGACCCCTAAATACTATAGGACAAGGAAACTGTCCGCCAGACATTTGACGAATCTTGGCAGCATTGTTCACTATTTGATCAATACCAACCATAGCAAAATTAAACGTCATAAATTCTATAATCGGACGGTTACCCGTCATTGTAGAACCAACACCTATTCCTGCAAAACCAAGTTCGGAAATCGGTGTATCTATCACGCGCTTTGCGCCAAACTCATCTAGCATTCCCTTTGAAGCCTTGTAAGCTCCGTTGTACTGGGCAACTTCTTCACCCATTAAGTATATAGACTCATCCCTGCGCATTTCCTCGGACATGGCCTCCGCGATGGCTTCTCTAAATTGTAAGGTTTTCATTCACTTAAATTTTATTAGCTAAGGATTTAGCTTGAACGGTAGCAAAAATAGGAAATAATATGTCAAACTATTGAGGGTAAGAATCAAAAAAAGTTATAAAATTTACTATGCATGCATAGTAAATTTGAAAATTAATGGTTATCTTCGTAAACCTTATTTTAAACGTATTCCATAAATGAAAATATTAGTCTGTATAAGTAATGTTCCGGACACTACTTCAAAAATAAATTTTACGGAAGGTGATACAAAATTTGATACCAACGGTGTTCAATTTGTAATCAATCCAAACGATGAATTTGGTTTAACAAGAGCCATGTGGTTCAAGGAGAAACAAGGTGCTTCCGTTCATGTTGCTACCGTTGGAGGTTCGGGTGTAGAACCCACAATGCGAAAGGCACTTGCCATTGGAGCAGATGAGGCCATCCGAATAAACGCTGAACCTGCAGATGGTTTTTTCGTCGCTAAACAATTAGCGGAAGTTATTAAGTCCGGCGGTTACGACTTGGTTATTTGTGGCCGGGAATCTATAGATTATAATGGTGGAATGGTACCTGGTATGATCGCCACTTTCCTGGATATGAATTTTGTTAACACTTGTATAAGTCTAGAGGTCAACGGAACCAATGCAACAGCCATACGAGAAATAGATGGGGGCAAGGAGACCTTGAGCACCAGTTTACCCTTGGTTATAGGAGGACAAAAAGGACTTGTAGAGGAAAGCGATCTACGTATTCCTAATATGAGAGGCATCATGCAAGCAAGGCAGAAAAAATTAACTGTGGTCGAACCCATAAGCACTGCACAAACAACAAAAGACGTATCGTTTGATAAACCTGCACCTAAAGGAGCCGTAAAGCTCGTTGATTCGGTTGATGAATTGATAAACCTTCTACATAATGAAGCGAAAGCAATTTAATTCTTCTCTAAATCGAAGATTAACTATAAAAAACTAAAATATATGTCAGTATTAGTATATACAGAATCCGAAAACGGAAAATTTAAAAAAAGTGCTTTTGAAGTAGCTTCTTATGCTGCCGAGGTAGCTAGGCAGTTAGGAGAAAGTGCCACGGCGGTATCCTTTAATGCTGCTGAAAACGAAAGTTTAGGCGCTTATGGAATAACAAAGGTGCTGAACATAGCGAGCGATTCCCTTAAGACATTTAATGCCAAAGGATTTGCTCAAGCTATCGCTCAAGCAGCCAAACAAGAAGGGGCAACTACGATTATTGTTAGCTCAAGTGCAGATACAAAATATATGGCACCTTTATTAGCCGCCGCATTAGATGCCGGATATGTACCCAACGTTGTAGCGGCACCAGAATCCACGTCCCCTTTTACGGTTAAACGTACCGCGTTTAGTAACAAAGGATTTGCACATACCCAAATACTTACAGACCATAAAGTTATTGGTGTGTCCAACAATGCTTTTGGTGTATTTGAAAATAAAACAAACGTCTCTGTAGAGGACTTTTCCGTTACTACGGATGATGCCACCTTTGCTACGAAATCAGTGGAAATCGATAAAGTGATCGGGAAGGCTACCATCGCCGATGCGGATATCGTAGTTTCGGCCGGGAGGGGACTTAAGGGTCCCGAAAACTGGGGAATGGTAGAAGAATTGGCAGATGTACTTGGCGCGGCTACAGCTTGCTCCAAACCGGTTTCGGATTTAGGCTGGAGGCCTCACGGGGAACATGTGGGACAAACCGGAAAGCCAGTTGCAAGCAACTTATACATAGCGATAGGGATATCTGGAGCTATTCAGCATTTGGCGGGTGTGAGTTCATCAAAAACCAAAGTTGTAATCAACACAGACCCTGAAGCACCGTTTTTTAAGGCGGCGGATTACGGTATCGTTGGCGATGCGTTTGAAGTCGTACCTGCATTGATAGAAAAATTAAAGGAATTTAAAGCCCAAAACGCTTAATTTTTGTTAATTTGTGCCCTCAAAGGGCTGTTCAAATAATTGGCGTCCCAAGTATTTGAACAGCCTTTTTTATTACATCAATTATGAGTTTAGTTCGTCTAAAAATAAAAGGAATTTCATACAGTCAAACACAAAATGGCGCTTATGCCCTTATATTAAATGAAGTTGAAGGTGATCGCAAATTACCTATTGTAATCGGTGCTTTTGAGGCGCAATCCATTGCCATTGCTTTAGAGAAAGAGATAAAACCACCGCGGCCATTAACCCATGACCTTTTTAAAAATTTCTCGGACCGTTTTGATATTGTTATAAAACAAGTAATCATTCATAAATTGGTAGATGGTGTTTTTTATTCCAGTATCATCTGCGAACGCGATGGTATTGAAGAAATAATAGACGCAAGAACAAGCGATGCGATTGCACTGGCTCTCCGCTTTAATGCTCCAATATTTACCTATAAAACCATATTGGACAAAGCAGGTATTTTTCTTAAGTTTTCGTCCAAGGATAAAGAAAAGGACGAGAATAGTGGTGATAGCATCATGGTCGACGAAATTCTTCAGGAAGGTGAAACAGTTCATATAGAATCAGGTGCTTCCGACGGATATACAGAACTTACCATTGACGAACTGGAGAAAGAACTAGAGAAAGCGGTTGTAAACGAAGATTATGAAAAAGCAGCCAAACTAAGGGACGAAATATCCAAACGGAATTAAAATTAAACCCCTTCTCATGAAGAAAAGTACGTTGTTACTATCATTCTTTATATTTTTTTCTTTTAGTCTTTTTTCCCAAACTCCCTTATTAGACGAAGCGCTAGATACTGTTGTTGATACTAACATACTCGTTGATGTAGCAACTGCGAGTGCAGAAGTAATTGAAAATGAAGGATTTTCAATTCATAGTCTTTGGCGCGGTGTACTTGGTATGCTATCGCTCATACTACTTGCATTTTTGTTTAGTTCCAACCGAAAGGCCATCAACTGGAGAACGGTCGCCGTAGGCTTGTTCCTGCAATTGATTATTGCCATAGGTGTTTTAAAAATTCCTTTTGTACAATTGATTTTTGAACAAATAGGTAAAATATTTGTTAGTATTTTAGAATTCACAAAAGCAGGAAGTAAATTTTTGTTTGAAGGGCTCGTGGTAGATACCGGCACCTTTGGTTATATATTTGCTTTTCAGGTTTTACCTACTATCATTTTCTTTTCGGCGCTTACCTCCTTATTATTTTATCTGGGAATTATACAAAAAGTGGTCAAAGCACTGGCCTGGTTATTATCTAAAAGTTTAGGGATTTCAGGCGCGGAAAGTCTAAGTGTTGCGGGAAATATATTTTTAGGACAGACCGAAGCGCCTTTGCTCATAAAAGCCTATTTAGAAAAAATGACCAAATCTGAAATACTTCTGGTCATGATCGGCGGTATGGCAACAGTAGCCGGTGCTGTTTTAGCAGCGTACATAGGGTTTTTAGGAGGAGAAGATGAGACACTTCAATTACTGTTCGCCAAACATCTTTTGGCCGCATCTGTAATGGCTGCACCTGGCGCTATTGTCATTTCTAAAATGTTGTATCCACAAACCGAAGCGGTCAATACAGACGTGAGTGTTTCCTCCGAAAAAATAGGCTCTAATGTTTTAGATGCCATTGCGAATGGCACAACGGAAGGCTTAAAACTAGCAGTTAACGTTGGTGCCATGCTTTTGGTCTTTGTAGCCATCATAGCCATGGTCAACGGTATTTTAGAATGGACCGGAGATTTGACCAACCTCAACGGTTGGATTGCAGAAAACACTTCCTATCAACGATTCTCCTTAGAAGCAATACTCGGGACTATTTTTGCCCCTCTAATGTGGTTAATTGGGGTTGCAAAAGAAGACGTGATGCTAATGGGGCAGCTTCTGGGCATTAAACTTGCCGCAAGTGAGTTTATAGGCTATATACAATTGGCAGAATTAAAGGATATAGCTAGTTTACCGCATTTAAAATACAATAAGTCAATCATTATGGCGACCTATATGCTTTGCGGTTTTGCAAATTTCGCCTCTATCGGAATTCAAATCGGCGGTATTGGCTCTTTGGCCCCAGGGCAACGAAAAACCCTATCCGAATTTGGAATGAAAGCAGTACTAGGTGGTTCTTTAGCCTCTTTACTGTCCGCTACGATAGCTGGGATGATTTTGGGATAACCATTCGTAGGATATTTTTTTGAATCATCTAGTTCAGAATAGCAGCGTTCATCTGATTATCAATACTTTAAACGGTGTTTTCCTTTTACTTGTCTTAAATCTCCTATTTTTATAAATTCCATTGTAATTCTAAAATCGAGCTACCTTTCCGCTTTCTCAATTTAAATCTTTATGAAACTTAGCCTTCTTTGTTTCCTATGTGGCTCATTTATGTTCGGACAGAATATTGGTGATTTTCAATCCGTAGTACCGACTATCAGAACCACTGAATTTACGATTCCTGCCTCCCATAACTTTCAAAAAATCATTTCCCAAGGCGATCCTTTAACCGAAGGCGGCGTCTTAATGGGGAATAATGATTTTACCGGATACGTACCCATAAATGGGAGTAGCACCAATGGATTTTTAAGCATAAACTCAGAAACATTGCCTGGAGGGGTTTCTGTGCTAGACATAAACTATAACAGCAGCACCAAATTATGGGTCACTACGGTATCTAAAGCAGTAGATTTCACACCTGTAGTAGGCACTGCCGCCAATTGCTCCGGAACCGTAACGCCATGGAATACAATTATCAGTTGCGAAGAGTACACCTCTCAGGAATTGGTTGCCAGCAACCGAATTACGGAATTAGACATTAATAATGACGGTTATGACGATTTGGGTTGGGCCGTTGAAATAGATCCGGTCACAAAAACAGTTATCGATAAACGCTGGGCACTGGGAAATTTTAAACATGAAAATCTGGCTATCCATTCAAATCAACGTACCGCATATCAGGGCACGGATAATTTCACTGGCTTTGGTTTTCTATATAAATTCGTTGCTGACGCAGCTCAGGACCTTGGGAGTGGCAAACTTTACGTGTACAAAGGCTCAAAAAATGGTAATGGAAATTGGATTCTATTAAATAACACTACAAAGGAAGAACGCAACTCCACCAAAGCTCAAAGTACAGCTGCAGGCGCTACCGATTTCGTTGGAATCGAAGATGTTGAAATTGGTCTCGATGGCCGCATCTACTTTGCCGTTAAGAGCGAGGACAGGGTATACAGATTTCAAGATTCCGACCCAATAACTGGAACTACAGTCACCAACATGGAAACTTTTGTTGGCAACACAAGCTACCCTATTACGCACGGAAACGGAACTACAAATCTAAATTGGGGCTATGGTAATGATAATTTAGCTTTTGATTTACAGGGTAACCTTTGGGTGTTACAAGACGGTGACGAACACTATATTTGGGTAGTGAAAAATGGACATTCCCAGGCAAACCCGAAAGTAGAATTATTTGGTATTGTTCCTGACGGAGCAGAACCGACAGGAATCACATTTTCTCCGGACAATCGATTTCTTTTCATGTCAATTCAACACCCAAACAGCTCAAATGGTGCGACTACCCAGACCGATGCCGCAGGTATTGAAGTGGGATTTGGAAAATCGACTACTATCGTTATTGCACTTAAAGAAAATTTAGGAGCAAGTTCGGAGCAGGTCTGGTATTTGGATGCCGATGGAGATGGATATGCCGTTTCTCCAACAGTTAGTAATATAAATAGTCCAGGGCAAGGGTATACAACAACCGTACTTCCTTTAACAGATTGTGACGATACAAATGCAGACGTGTTTGAAATCTCCACTTGGTA
>CAYGUY010000026.1:38305-47457 GCA_964353165.1 uncultured Maribacter sp. | reverse complement strand
GCACTACACCTTTAGACAGCTCATTCATCAAAACCTGAACGTGAACTCGTGGTCCAATTTTGGGATTGACTTGGCGCTTGGGTCGGTAATAGACAGAAAAGCTTCTCCCTACGAGCATTTATTTTTACCCCTGTACGTATACGAGCAAATGAAGCATACCGCATTGGATGGCAAACCAATTGTTAAGAGCGAATCTGTTCTACTGGATATCCCAACGGCAAAAGACAACACGTTTTTCCTGTTTACGCCACTATTTTGGTTGGGAATACTTTTAATTGTAGTCCTTTATGTTTCCTACAGCGACTATTCAAAACAAAAACGCACTCACTGGCTAGACACCCTACTATTTACGCTTACGGGTTTAGCCGGTATCCTCATTCTGTTCTTGTGGTTCTTTACGGATCATTTGGCCACCAAGCTTAATTTCAACTTTCTATGGGCCTTTGCACCAAACTGCATCATCGTTTTTCATCTCCTTAGGAAAGAAACACCCAAATGGCTCAGAACATATCTTTTTATTACACTTGGATTGTTGGGAATAAGCGTAATTTTGTGGTTGCTAAAAATTCAGGTATTCTCCTTGCTGGTCATTTTTATTCTTTTGGCTCTAGGAATACGTTACTTGTTTCTTTTACATCACTTTAAAAAAATTGCGTAAGCTTTATAGATTTAAAAACATTTTGTGTTTGAACTTGATACTCGCGCTTGAACTTGAACTTTTATGAATCTACTTACCGTCGAAAATATCTCCAAATCCTATGGCGAACTGGTACTTTTTGAGAACCTATCCTTTGGTATCAACAAAGACCAAAAAATAGCCCTTATCGCCAAGAACGGAACAGGAAAGACCTCTATACTTAATATTTTATCGGGAGCTGACAGTCCGGATACGGGTCAGGTCAGTTATAGAAAAAGTACCAGGGTATCCTTTTTAGCGCAAGAACCGATAATGAACCCGGAGCTGACCGTTGAGGAAACTATTTTTGCATCAGACAACGAGGTACTGCAAGTGATTTCTAGTTATGAAAAAGCATTGGAAAATCCGGATGATGCAGATGCCTATCAAACCGCTTTTGAGGCCATGGACCGTTTCCAGGCTTGGGATTTTGAGACCCAGTACAAGCAGATTCTTTTCAAGTTGAAACTTGAAGATATGGATGCTAAAGTAGGAAAACTATCCGGGGGACAAAAAAAACGCCTGGCATTGGCCAATGCACTAATTAACAGACCGGACTTATTAGTGTTGGACGAACCCACCAACCACTTGGATTTGGAAATGATAGAATGGCTGGAAGAGTATTTCGCTCGGGAGAACATGACCCTATTTATGGTAACACACGATCGTTTTTTTCTAGAACGGGTCTGTAATGAAATCATTGAACTGGATAACGGGGTGCTTTACCCTTATAAAGGAAACTACTCGTACTATCTAGAAAAGAAAGAAGCGCGTTTAGAGCAGGAGTCCGTAGAACAGCATAAAACCGAATTGCTTTTCAAGAAAGAACTGACTTGGATGCGGCGCCAACCAAAAGCAAGGACCACCAAGTCCAAATCCCGAATAGATGATTTTAATACGATAAAGGAAAAAGCCAGTCAGCGTAGAAAAGAACACGAAGTGCAGTTGGAGCTGAATATGGAACGCATGGGCAGCAAGGTGGTAGAATTTGTGAAAGTATCCAAATCGTATCCCAACAAACCCATCTTAAACAAGTTTGACTACAACTTTAACAGGGCGGAACGTATTGGAATTATTGGAAAGAACGGTACTGGAAAATCTACCTTCCTTAATATTCTTGCCGGCAAGGACGAACCCGACAGCGGAAAGGTCATCGTTGGCGAAACCATAAAATTTGGCTACTACACACAGAAAGGCATCAACATAAAAGAAGGACAAAAGGTGATCGACGTAATCCGGGAATTTGGGGATTACATTCCTTTAATGAAAGGAAAGCAGATATCCGCCCAACAATTATTGGAACGTTTTCTTTTTGACCGTAAAAAGCAATATGATTTTGTAGATAAATTGAGCGGCGGCGAGCGCAAGCGTTTATACCTATGTACCGTCCTTATCCAAAATCCGAATTTCCTGATTCTAGACGAACCTACCAACGATTTGGACATTGTTACCCTAAATGTACTGGAAAGTTTCTTATTGGATTTTCAAGGCTGTTTGATGGTAGTTTCACACGATAGGTATTTCATGGATAAAATCGTAGATCATTTATTTGTCTTTAAGGGCGATGGTGTGATAGAGGATTTTCCGGGCAACTATTCGGACTACCGAGCGTACGAGGATAGTCAGATTGCGGAAAAAAGAGAGCAAAAAGAAGCGATAGAAACCAACAAAGCCAAATGGAAGAAAACGGAAACGACCAACAAATTATCCTACAACGACCAAAAGGAGTACAAGCAGATAGAGCGGGACATCAAAAAACTAGAAACCCAAAAAGAGGAACTGCAGTCCAAGTTTGCAGATATCTCCTTATCTGGGGATGAAATTGCGGCCCTCTCCATAAAACTGGGTGAATTATCCGATGCTATTGATTCCAAAACAGAACGTTGGTTTGAGCTTTCTGCCTTAATGGAAGGATAACGCACCATTATTACCTGCAGTTAAACCGGAGTTGTGATACTAAATAAGATTTATTTCATCAACTAATTCCTATGGATAGGCAGTCGGAGTAACAAGTGAGTAAAAAATAACAACTGGGACTCCCTCGATAACCTCTTTAAAACCGTTAACCCAGAACCATAAGGGATAGGAAAATGTAACAATGCCTACCTAGTTACTAACTAGTTAGGGTTTTAACGTATTTATTGCCCATCAAAATCCTATTTGGATACGCTGAACACTGATGGATTTCAGTTCGCTTATAGGCAACCAAAGTATTACAGCGTAAAAAACACTGGAAACAAATAACCCAGTAACAAATAACTATTCACCGAGGACCCCCAAGTATTTGATAAAAAACAACGGGGTTCTCCCCGAATGTAACCCTAAAACTAAGGATTAACGACACCTTTTTTCGATAAGGTGTTTTAGGTATATCCGCTGTTTAACGAGCTAAATTTACACTTTATCCGAACTTATGTCAGATACCGAATAATATAGGTTGTTCGGCGAACCACTACCCTCTTAAATAGACTTGTGCGAGTTATAATGGTGTAACAAACGCAAGTCATGAAAACAATAGCTACCATCTTCTTTATCTTCTTTATCGGAACCGCTGCTAACGCTCAAAACAATACAAACGATGTTGAAGTAACTACTTTCGAAACAGTTATTGTTACCGAAACAGTAAAAGAATTGAACTTGGAAACTAAAAAAGAGGTGGCTAGATTGTACAAGTTTAAGAATGCCAGAATAAAGAAGGCGTTATCGTTTACTACAAAAAGAAATAAGGCCAAACTGGCTTAATGCAAATTCACTGACTGTGATCCTATCAGTGCCCGTTGCTCGAACCTCCTGCCAGAGTTTTTGAAAAACGGGTATTTTTATTTATAAATATCAGTAGTTAAATCCTTATCATTTAAACAATCGTTAAGATATTTTTTAGAATATTATATTTTTGTTTAGAGTTAGTTTGAGCGCTCCCGAAGCTTCGGTAGAAAACTTTACAGCACTAAAATGGGCTTCGACTGCGCTCAGCCAGACATTTGTAACGTAAATTTAACAAGAGATAGGTAACTAACTACTTACCTATATTAGTTTATATCCCATCTTCTGACTGGAAAACCTTATTTTGCTAAAATTACTGTTTTAATATATTAGTTTTCAATGGTATTAGTACATTTGCCAATTTTGTAATTTATAGCAGTGTTTCGTTTTCTTTACCGCATAAAATTTCTCCTTTCCGCAACCAACCAACATGGTGTGCATTCTCCTTTTGTTTATAATTTTGTAACCAAAGGACTCTATCGAAAAGGAAACAAAACGTTTTCAGCTAGTGAAAATGTGTTATTAAAGAGTATTTCCTATTTTTCATATCGAAAAATTGGAATGATTACAGAATCCAACGAACTTAAAATACGTCTTAATTCCATTTTCGAAAATCTAGAGTTTACAAGACTTCCTTTTGATTTGATTTACGTTAACTCAAATAGTAAACCTTTCAAGCATATTAACAAAGATTATATTCACAATGAAACCTTAGTAATCATTGATGGTATTTACCAATCAAAGGAACGGGTCCTTATGTGGAACGAACTTAAAAAACAAGATTACATTAGCGTTACCATAGATACATATCATTGCGGGATACTCTTCTTTAGAAGAGAACAGGCGAAGGAACATTTTAAGATCCGGTTATAAACCCGTAATTTTAGCACTTAATCTGTAGTCATGTACGATAATACCATGTATATTATTTTCGGAGTCGTTTTTGCAATTTATGTAGGATTCCGACTAATGAATAGAGGAAAATCCAGAGATAGGAAATCCCGCAAGTTTATGGAAGATTATAAACGAAAAGAAAGAAAAAAGCAGTAGTACTTACTTAACCAATATTAACATCAGGTATTCATGTGTACTTGGATTTTGAATTTTAACTTGAATATCAGTAATGAAAATATATACAAAAACCGGTGATAACGGTACTACAGGACTATTTGGTGGTACTCGTGTTCCCAAACACAACATTCGCATAGAAAGCTATGGAACTGTAGACGAACTTAATTCTTGGCTAGGACTCATAAGAGATCAAAACATTGCTACTTCCTCTAAAGAAGAACTCATCCATATACAGGAAGACCTATTCACCCTCGGCGCTATTTTGGCCACTGCTCCCGAAAAATCCATACTCAAAAACGGAAACGAACGCCTAAATATTCCAAAAATAGCTGAATTACATATCCAAAAACTGGAGATAGCCATAGATACTATGGAGGATAATCTTCCTCCAATGACACATTTTATACTTCCAGGCGGACACACCACCGTGTCATACTGTCATATTGCACGTACAGTTTGCAGAAGAGCAGAACGCATGGCAACTTTGTTACATGAAAAAGAAGCTTTTGATCATAATGTACTAGTCTATCTGAATCGTCTTTCCGATTATCTCTTTGTATTGGCACGAAAATTGTCAAAAGATTTCAAGGCGGATGAAGTAAAATGGATTCCCGAAAAAAAAGGCTAATAATTCCCTAATTTATTCGTTATCAATTTATCAAGTCAAAAAATGTTAATAACTATAACGAAATAATTACGAATTAACTTGACTGTCAACATTAAAAAATTATTTTTGCAAAAATTTTAAATTACACTATTACCATGTATTGGACATTAGAACTAGCATCTTATTTAAGCGATGCACCTTGGCCGGCAAGTAAAGACGAATTAATTGATTATTCAATTAGGACTGGAGCACCCTTAGAGGTTGTAGAGAACTTGCAATCTATGGAAGAAGAGGGTGGTGAGATTTACGAATCAATTGAAGAGATTTGGCCCGATTATCCAACGGAAGAAGATTACCTTTGGAACGAGGACGAGTATTAGTCTTCATTTTATTAAAAGAGAACTATGCTATTGATTATAAATAACTTAAATCAAATAGGATATAGTATTTTTTAACGAGACGCCCATCACGGGCTTACATATCATAATTACTACTAAAAAGTCTCCTCGGAGGCTTTTTTTTTATGTAATTTTGACAGTTCAAAAAGGTATTTTAGGCTAATAAGCAGACTGGAATGGCTTTTGTTCTTTAATACAACGTCAATTATAAAGATTGGCTTTAATCAATACTAGTAAAATCTCTTAGGAATTAAAATTTCTAAGGTTTTGGTACAAATACATAAATACATATGAGTTTTATAAATTCCGTCTTAAAAGCTTTTGTTGGCGACAAATCAAAAAAGGACGTAAAAGAACTTCAACCCTTAGTGAAACAAATAAAGTCGTTCGAAGCCGATATGGAAAATTTAAGCTTGGATGAAATTCGTCAGAAGACCATAGATTTCAAGCAAAAAATCAAGGAATCCTACAAACATATTACAACCCAGATAGCCGATTTGGAAAAAGAGGTTCATGAGTCTACCGATATTGACAAAAATGAGGACAGCTATGCAGAAATCGATAGACTAAAAGAAGAGGCCTACACGATTTCCGAAGCTACTTTAAACGAAATATTACCGGAAGCATTTGCGGTGGTAAAAGAAACCGCCAAGCGCTTTGCCAATAACGAAACCCTAACGGTTACGGCATCCGAAAACGATAGACTTCTTTCCGGAAGCAAAGACTATGTTAGCCTAAATGGTGAAAAGGCTATTTGGAAAAATTCATGGGACGCAGCAGGAAAACAAGTTACTTGGGACATGGTCCATTATGATGTTCAACTCATTGGCGGTATAGCTTTACACCAAGGAAAGATAGCGGAGATGCAAACCGGGGAAGGTAAAACCTTAGTGGCTACATTGCCTCTATATTTAAACGCACTTTCGGGTAACGGCACACATTTGGTCACCGTTAACGACTATCTAGCTAAAAGGGATAGCGCATGGATGGCTCCCATTTTTGAATTCCACGGTCTTTCGGTGGATTGCATAGACCACCATAAACCTAATTCTGATGGTAGACGAGCTGCCTATAATGCCGACATCACCTATGGCACCAACAATGAATTTGGCTTCGATTATCTTAGGGACAATATGGCGCACACCCCTAAAGACTTGGTGCAACGCCCACACAACTATGCTATTGTAGATGAGGTAGATTCAGTACTGGTCGATGATGCCCGTACACCGCTAATTATTTCGGGTCCGGTGCCGGAAGGAGACCGCCATGAGTTCAATGAACTGAAGCCTAAGGTTAACGAAATCGTACAAAAACAAAGACAGCACTTGACCAGTGTTTTGGCAGAGGCAAAAAAATTGATAACCTCGGGGGATACCAAAGAAGGTGGCTTCCTTTTACTTCGTGTTTTCAGGGGACTACCCAAAAATAAAGCACTAATAAAATTCTTAAGTGAAGAGGGTGTAAAGCAACTTTTGCAGAAAACAGAAAATTTTTACATGCAAGATAACAATAGGGAAATGCCTAAAGTGGACGAGGACCTATTGTTCGTTATCGACGAAAAAAACAATCAGATAGAACTTACTGATAAAGGTGTCGATTATATTTCTGGAGAGCAAAATAGAGACTTTTTTGTTATGCCCGATATTGGTGGTGAAATAGCGAAAATAGAACAACAAAACCTTGAGATAGAGAAAGAGGCAGAACTAAAGGAAGAACTGTTTAAAGATTTTACCATTAAGAGTGAGCGTATCCATACGATGAGTCAGTTATTAAAAGCCTATACCCTATTTGAAAAGGATACTGAGTATGTGGTAATGGATAATAAGGTGATGATTGTAGACGAGCAGACAGGTCGTATCATGGATGGTAGACGCTATTCGGATGGATTGCACCAAGCAATTGAGGCCAAGGAAAATGTTAAAATTGAAGCCTTGACTCAAACCTTTGCTACAGTTACCTTACAGAACTATTTTAGAATGTATAGCAAGTTGGCCGGTATGACTGGTACAGCGGTCACCGAAGCTGGGGAGTTCTGGGAAATCTACAAATTGGATGTAATGGAAATCCCAACCAACAGACCTATTGCAAGGGATGACCGTAATGATTTGATTTATAAAACAAAACGAGAAAAGTATAACGCAATCATAGATGAAGTCACCAAGTTGAGTAATGCAGGAAGACCTGTTCTTATCGGTACCACATCGGTAGAAATATCGGAATTACTATCTAAACTTTTAAGTGTCCGTAAAGTCCCGCACAACGTTTTGAATGCAAAGCTCCACAAAAAAGAAGCAGATGTCGTTGCAGAGGCAGGTTATGGAGGTGTGGTAACAATCGCCACGAATATGGCAGGCCGTGGAACGGATATTAAACTCTCCGAAGAAGTAAAGAAAGCCGGAGGACTTGCCATCGTAGGTACGGAAAGGCACGATTCCCGTAGGGTAGACAGACAATTAAGAGGACGTTCTGGTCGTCAAGGAGATCCGGGAAGCTCGCAATTCTATGTTTCCTTGGAAGACAACCTAATGCGTTTGTTCGGTTCAGATAGAGTGGCCAAAATGATGGATAAGATGGGACTGGAAGAAGGCGAAGTGATTCAGCATAGTATGATGACCAAATCTATAGAACGTGCCCAGAAAAAAGTAGAGGAAAATAACTTTGGAGTACGTAAGCGTTTGTTAGAGTACGATGATGTAATGAACGCTCAACGTGAGGTAGTCTACAAAAGAAGACGTCACGCTTTACAAGGTGAACGTTTAAAAGTGGATATTGCCAATATGGTATATGACACTTGCGAGGTAATTGTAGAAAGCAATAAGGGTGCAAGCGATTTCAAAAATTTTGAATTTGAATTGATAAAATATTTCTCCATGACTTCTCCCGTTACCGAGGATGAATTTGGAAAATTAAGTTCACAAGAAATCACGGGAAAAGTATATAAGGCAGGTTATGAGCACTATAAGCAAAAGATGGAACGAAACGCCGCAACTGCTTTACCAGTTATAAAACAAGTATACGAAGACAAATCCAATAATTTTGAACGTATCGTGGTGCCTTTTACCGATGGCATAAAAAGCCTTAGCGTTGTAACCAACCTTCAGGAAGCATATGATAGCGGAGGAAAGCAACTAGTAACGGATTTTGAGAAAAACATTTCCCTTGCCATCATAGACGACTCATGGAAAACCCATTTAAGAAAAATGGATGAACTGAAGCAATCGGTTCAATTGGCCGTACACGAACAAAAAGACCCTTTATTGATCTATAAGTTCGAAGCTTTTGAGCTTTTCAAAGGTATGATCGAGAAAGTGAACAAAGAAATAGTTTCATTTTTGTTTAAAGGAGAATTACCTTCTGGCAATCCTAACGAAATACAACAAGCTGATACTATTAAACGTAGGAAAGAGAATTTACAGACTTCCAAGGAAGAAATTCCTAATAATGATGAGTTAGCGTCTCGGACCAGGGCAGTTGGACAAAACCAAGGTCAACGTCCTCAGGTAACAGAAACCATTACAAGAGAACAGCCAAAAATTGGAAGAAACGAACGGGTGACCATAAAAAATGTGCTATCCGGTGAGAGTAAAACGGTGAAATTCAAACAAGCCGAACCACTTATAACAAAAGGGGAATGGGT
>CAYGUY010000026.1:1357-38205 GCA_964353165.1 uncultured Maribacter sp. | reverse complement strand
ACTGCTAAATTAAAAATAGCGCTTGTGGGTACCGGCGTTCGAGGCATCACCTTTTGGGGAAAACGCTTAGTTGATACCTACCCTGATATCTTAGAATTTGTAGGGCTTAGTGACATCAATCCAAGTAGACTCGAATACGGTAAAAAATATATTGGCACCAATTGCCCGGTTTTTACAAACTTTGAAAAAATGGTAAGCACTACGAAACCTGATTTGATTATTGTTACCACCAAGGATTCCAATCACCATGAATACATTATAAAAAGTCTGGAAATGGGTTGTGATGTGCTTACCGAAAAGCCAATGACAACAGACGAAGTAAAATGCCAAAGCATTATAGATGCCGAAAAGAAGTCGGATAAAAAATTAATCGTAGGTTTTAATTATAGATGGAGCCCGTACGCCACTAAAATAAAAGAACTTTTACAAAATAATTCGATAGGAGAATTAGTATCGGTCGATTTTAATTGGTATTTAAATACCTACCATGGTGCATCTTACTTTAGAAGATGGCACGGTGAAATGGAAAGTAGCGGATCTTTATGGGTTCACAAAGCTACCCATCATTTTGATCTGCTCAATTGGTGGATAAATTCTGAGCCAAATGAAGTTTTCGCCTACGGCGACCTAGAATTTTATGGAAAAAATGGTCCACAAAGAGGAGCCAATTGCCGAAGCTGTGATTTTAAGGATTCTTGCGAGTTCTATTGGGATATCAATACAGACCAGTTTACAAAAAAGCTGTATGTAGATCATGAGCGCGAAGACGGCTACATAAGAGATAATTGTCTGTTCAGGGAAAATATTGATATCTATGATAAAATGTCTGCCCAAGTAAGATATACAGACAATACCGTCCTTAATTATTCTCTGACAACCTACTCCCCATTTGAGGGATGGCGGGTAGCATTCAACGGTACCAAGGGCCGTATAGAGGCATGGCAGGATATTCCATATCATAAAACAAGCACTATAGACGAAGCAGAGAAACACGCGAAAGAAATGGAGCAATCCCAACAGGAAGAAAGCTATGTTGAACCCATTATTGTACATAAATTATGGCAAGAACATGAAACCATAGACGTAAAAATGGAAAAAAGTGGTCATGGTGGTGGCGATAAACGCCTTCATGATAAAATATTCGTCAACCCAGAGATCCACGATGAATTTGATAGAACCGCTGGTTTGAGAGATGGGGCTATGTCTATTCTAATTGGTATAGCAGCTCATAAAAGCATACAGGAGAAAAAACCAATTTCTATTGGTGAACTAACGGATTTGAAGCCGAGAAAGGTACGGATGTAGGTTTTTTTGGCCCTTTGTTTCGGATTATAAAAAAGAATTGGAATTATTGGGGAAACATGACTAGTTTTACATTCAGGTAAAAAAGACTATCACCGCATCAATACGTTTTAAAATGAACGATACAAATGTAGACCAAGAACGTCTTAAAGATAAGGTATCCCTTATTTTAAAAGTAAACTACGTTTCTAGTGCTTTGGCAATAGTCTTTGGTCTTCTTTGCTACTTTGCGCTCGGTATAACGGAAATTATCCCTTTTGTATTCGCTGCCTTTGGTGTACTTAATTTAGTTAATACTTGGGCATTTCAAAGGCACAATGACATTTCCATAACCTACAATATATCATCCATAATGGCATTGGTCAGTGCCTTTATCATTACTATTTATAGTGGCGGTATCAATAGTGAATTTATTTTTACCTTGGCTTTGATTGTGTTCGCGGGCTATGTTACAACCAAGCGTTACGGTCAAGTTTATCTTATTCTAGTATTTTCTCTGGTCTTATTGATATTTTCCCAGAGCATACCCGAATTCAGTATCACCGAAAATGTCATTCCTGAAGATTCTAAATCACTTTTTAATTTACTTTCTGTCCTTTTCTCGATGTTCCTTTTAGGAAATATCTTCGGTAAGAATCTACTTAAGACGCATCATGCGCTTTACCGTTCTAAAAAAGAACTTACAGCACAAATGGAAGAAAAGGAAACACTATTGAAAGAAGTACACCACCGCGTTAAAAACAACCTTCAGACAGTGTCTAGTTTATTGAGCCTTCAGTCGCGTAACGTAGAGGAAGCCAAAATGAAAGCATTACTGAAAAGTACTCAGAATAGGGTAATATCTATGGCCATGGTGCATGAAATGCTATATATGAGAAACGATATTTCTCAAATAGAGTATAAATCCTATGTTCAGGAATTAAGTGAGTATCTTATTAGGTCCATTAAAGGTTTGGATAGTAAAGTGCAGCTAAAGATTGATATTCCGGATATAAAACTTGGTATAGACACTGCCATCCCGTTAGGGTTATTGATAAATGAAGCCGTGACCAATGCGCTAAAATATGGATTTGCAGATGAAGAGGAGGGCGAGATATATATCGTTCTGAAAAAAGAATTGGACAAGCAATATGTCTTGAATATCGGTGACAATGGCAAAGGTTTTCCGGAAACAGTAACTTATAAAAATTCCAAATCGTTAGGCCTAAAACTTATCCACAATCTAACCCGCCAGTTAAAAGGAACTATCCAACGTGACGATAGTAAAAAAGGGACCAATTACATCATCAGATTTCACGAAATAACACAGCAATTACACCCTGCAGTATAAATTGCTAATTTCTTAGTGTTAACTTCATTTTACAATGGATAAAATTCAACGCACTGCAACAGGATAAAAGGATAATAGGTATATTTAAGCAGCTAAATTTAAAAACCACCTAATGTTCAGAAAATTACTACTATTGGTAGTCCTTTTTGGGAGTACCCTATCCGCACAAGACTATTTCTATCAAAAATTTAAACCTTTTAACGAGGACATTCCATCTCCGGAAGCTTTTTTAGGTTATGGTATTGGGGAACATCACACCCGGCACGATCTCATTGTTTCCTATTTAGAAAAACTAGCAGAAGTTTCGGACCGTGCAAGCATACAGGAGTACGGAAAAACACATGAAGGCAGAAAACTGGTGATGCTTACCATAACAAAGCCGGAACACCTGAACAATTTGGAATCCTTAAAAGAGGCGCACTTGGCCTTTACAGATCCTTCCAAATCCGTTTCCAACTATGATGAGGTTCCTATTTTTATCAATCTAGCCTATAATGTACATGGAAACGAACCTTCAAGTTCAGAGGCAGCTCTTTTGACCGCCTATACTTTTGTTGCTTCAGAAAATCCAGAAATATTAAATTATCTGAATAACGCGGTTATCTTCGTAGACCCTACCATAAACCCCGACGGTCGAGATAGACACACGCAATACGCAAATGCCTATCAAGGAAGTCCAGAGGTAGCCGACCCCCAAGATGCGGAACACAACGAGTATTGGCCAAGGGGTAGAACCAACCATTATTGGTTCGACCTCAATAGAGATTGGTTATTGGCCATTAATCCAGAAAGTCGTGGGAAACTAAATTGGTACCACCACTGGTATCCGAATGTAGTCACGGACTTTCACGAAATGGGTAGTCAGAGTACCTATTTTTTTGAACCTATGAAAGACAATGCTTCTTGGGACCCCATAATGCCTAAAGAGAATTATGAAGATTTAAACACGCTCTTTGGTAATGAATTTGCAAAGGCCTTAGATAGTATAGGTTCGCTATATTTTACAAAAGAAGTTTTTGACGGCACGTACCCTGGCTATGGCTCTTCGTATCCAGATCTACAAGGCGGACTAGGACTTTTATTTGAACAAGCAAGTTCACGTGGACATAGGCAAACCACCCCGTTCGGTGAAATCACCTTTGCTTTTACCATAAGAAACCAATACACTTCAGGCATAACAACGGTTAAAACGGCAGTGAACAACAAGGCCTACATGCGCCAATACCAACAGCAGTTCTTCAAAAGTGCATTGACCAATGCGTCCAAAAGTAAAATCAAGGGGTATACGTTTGGGGATTCTTATGACCAAAACCGGACGAAGGCCTTTATCGATAAATTATTACTCCATAAAGTAGATGTGTTTCGGTCCGGTGCTAACTTCGCCGTACCCACCAACCAAGCACAGTACAGAATGGTTCAAACTATGTTCGAAACTTACGATAAGTACCGGGATAGTGTGTATTATGATGCCTCTGCATGGTCCGTGGGCAATTTCTACAACATGAAATACAAAGCGGTAAACACCCTTCAACTTGGAGAAAAAATTACGACGGTAGAAAATCTTGTAAAACAAAGTCCAGTTGAAAAATCCAACTATGCATACATTATGGACTGGGACGATTACAACGCCCCTGCCGCACTTCATTATTTACAACAAAAAGGTATTGTTGCCTCATCGGCCGCCAAGCCTTTTACTGCCAAAACAAGAAATGGGAAAAAAAAGCTCAATTATGGTGCAGTCCTTATAAGTGTAAGTCTTCAAAAACATGATGCCGAAACGGTATATAGTATCATTAAAGAGGCGCAACAGAAATTTGAGGTCCCTATTTTTACAGTGGATACTGGACTAAGCCTAGGAGGTATAGATTTAGGTAGTGGAAATATAGAAGCCATCAAAAAACCTAAAGCTGCTATGCTTATAGGAGAAGGTGTTCGTTCTTACGAGGCCGGTGAGGTTTGGCATTTATTGGATACACGCGTGCACATGCCCATTACCAAAATTCCAATGCGCAATTTCAATAGGGCAAACTTGGACAAGTATACAAGCCTTGTTATGGTATCAGGAGATTATAACCTATCGAATAAGCAAATCGCTAAAATCAAAGACTGGATAAGCAGAGGAAATACGCTTATTACCATAGGTACGGCAAGCAAATGGGCCATCGACAAGAAAATAGTGGATGAAAAGCTCACAAAAACAGAAAAGGATTCAACCAAGCTTGCCACAAGAAAACCCTATGTAGATGCCCGTGAAAATATTGGAAAGGAAAGTCTTGGAGGCGTAATCTTAAAAGTAGATTTGGATGTGACCCATCCTCTAGCCTACGGATATAGAGATAACACGATTCCTGTTTACAAGAACAATACGGTATGGCTGGCGCCAAGCAAAAACTCCTATGGTACGGTTGCTAAGTATACCGCCGCGCCACATATCGATGGCTTTATTACGAAAAAGAACATGGAAGAAAATATAAAACCTTCCGCCTCATTAATCGTTAGTAAAGTAGGCAGAGGAAGAGTTGTACTATTTGCCGATAATCCTAACTTTAGAGGGTCTTGGTATGGTACTAATAGACTTTTCTTGAACGCACTGTTTTTGGGTGACAAAATAAATATACCATCAGAAGATTAATCGAATGCCTAGACCATAGACCAACCACTAATATGAAAATCATGAAAAAAATAAAGTTAATACTACTATTAATCTTTCTAAATGCAGGTAGCTTGGTAGCACAATCACTGCAGGGTGATGGACCACATTCGCAACTTATTATAAGGGGCGTAATGCTCATTAATGGTAATGGGGCTCCGCCACAGGGGCCAATAGATATCGTTGTAGAAAACAACATCATCAAAAAAATAGAAGTGGTAGGCTATGATGGTGTACCCATAAATGAAAGCAAAAGACCACAATTAAAACCTGGTGGAAAGGAATTGGATTGCAACGGTATGTATCTTTTACCAGGTTTTATAGATATGCATGGCCATATTGGCGGAACATCACAGGGAGCAGAACCGGACTATGTGTTTAAACTTTGGATGGCACATGGCATTACAACGGTTAGGGAACCCAGCGGAAGAGGTGTTGATTTTGCAATGGACCTAAAACAAAAAAGCGCTAAAAATGAAATAATAGCACCACGTATTCTAGCCTATACCGGTTTTGGGCAAACCAGCAAAACCTTTAATCCATTAAACGATATTCCAATTTCTACAGAGGAACAAGCTAGGGAATGGGTACGAGCTAACGCAAAAAAAGGAGCAGATGGCATCAAATTCTTTGGAGCAGAGCCAAAAATAATGGCCGCGGCACTTGACGAAAACAAAAAATTAGGACTTGGCTCGGCATGTCACCATGCTCAAATGAGCGTTGCTCGTTGGAACGTTTTACATTCCGCGAGAGCTGGGCTTACTTCCATGGAACACTGGTACGGGCTACCAGAGGCCTTATTCGATGATAGGACTGTTCAGGACTATCCTTTGGACTATAACTACCAAAACGAGCAACATCGCTTTGAAAACGCTGGAAAGCTTTGGGATCAGGCTGCAGAACCGTATTCCGATCATTGGAACGCGGTAATGAACGAATTATTGGAATTGGATTTTACCATAGACCCTACTTTCAACATTTATGAAGCTAGTAGAGACTTACATCGCGCAAGAAGGGCAGAATGGCACGAAGACTATACCTTACCTTCTTTATGGGAATTCTTCCAACCAAGTAAAATTTCGCATGGCTCTTACTGGCACGATTGGGGTACGGAACAGGAAGTAGCCTGGAAAAAGAATTATACTCTTTGGATGACATTCATTAACGAATACAAAAACAGAGGCGGTCGCATCACCGCGGGATCTGATTCCGGTTTTATATTTCAGTTATATGGGTTTGCTTATATAAGAGAACTAGAACTCTTAAGGGAAGCTGGTTTTCATCCTCTGGAAGTTATTCGAGCAGCTACCTTAAATGGAGCCGAAGCCTTGGGAATGGATGACAAAATTGGGTCTGTTTCCATCGGAAAATTCGCAGATTTTGTAGTTGTAGAAGAAAATCCACTTAAAAACCTTAAAGTACTTTACGGTACTGGAGCGGTTAGACTTACCGACGATAATAAAGTGATTAGAGCAGGCGGTGTTAAATACACCATAAAAGATGGCATCGTATATGACGCTAAAGCCCTCTTAGCGGATGTGAAAAGGCAAGTTGACGAAGCCAAAAGCAAAGATAACTACACCATAAAACAACCAGGAATCAAAAACTAAGGGATATCACTTAGAATTTTTTATGGGTGCTTCGAACTTTTATAGGACGAAGTACCTTTTTTGTTTTTGGTATTAGGGTTATATATACAGCAACTAAAACAACAGGAATTAAAAGAATGGATACGAACATAAATCTGTTTTAATAAAAGTACAGTAATATACTTTTGAAATAGTATTACAAAGACTAGGCCAACTTTGGTCTATCCTTTCTTGTTTTAAACGATAAGGCCTTTTTCACTCTAGAATTTTGATGGCGATATAAACGCACTAGGGAATCTACCGTGTCCATTTTAGTTTTTTCCATACCGTTAGAAACAGGTAGGCTATAAACCAAAACAACATCCATTTCAATAGCGTCAACTTGATCATGATTTTGAGTGTGTTGTGCTACCGTGGCAGCGTTTATAAAAAGTATAACAAATACGGTTAATATTGCTTTCATAACAATCGTTTGAGTTACATAAAGATAACCTCAAGCTTAGACGAATACGGTCGTTATGTCGCTGAAAGACAGGGTTTTTAGGTCTAAGTAAAAAAGAAAGATAAAGTGTAAAAAAGAGTAGATAAACGGAAGTGGGAACAAAAACAAGTTGACGAAAATCAGACGCCTTTTACCGATACTTTAAAGTAAATCACAGTCCGTGATTAACTACTAAATAATTTTTTGAAGCCTTTATAAATGGTAAATGTTGGCATTTAAAGAAAGGTTTCCTTAACTTTTACTACTATTACTCCCATGAAAGTAAAAAAACCTACCATAAGCGATGTCCTTTTTGGACTTTTCGTACTGCTCCTGCTTATCCCACAAACCCGAACCCCAATCCAAGTAGCGGTCAATAGATTAAAGATGATTGTTTTATCACCTTCGGCTATTGATACTAGCGAGCAGACACAAATACAACCTTTTAACTATCAGCTAAGTGATATGAATGGGGATTACAAATCAATTCCTATCGGAAAAGGTAGTGTTACCTTTATTAGTTATTGGGCTACCTGGTGCCCGCCTTGTATTGCCGAGCTTCCTAGTATCCAAAAATTATTTACGGATTATGATAATCAAATGAATTTTATCCTACTCACGAACGAAGACCCGGCGATTGTTCAACGGTTTGTAAATAAGAAAGGGTATGCACTACCCATATATTTCCCTAAAATGGAAACCCCAAACGCACTTAGTGAACGCAGTATTCCCACTAGCTATATCATCAATAACAAGGGGAAAGTAGTAGTTAAAGAAACCGGTGCGGCAGATTGGGACAGTCCTAAAATTAGAGCGTTGTTAGATGATTTGATAACGAAATAGGATGGTTTACTAAAGTAGGTTTACTACCTTTTTTTACCCTTCTTACCATAGTTCTTGTCGCCCCTGGTCTTCGGTTTGGAATATTTCTTTTTGATGATGCGCTTATAGGAACCTCCCTGGTTCTCTTTGCTATTTTTGGCCGATTTTTCATGGAAACTGGCACCACGCTCCTCCTCGTTTTCACGCAATGGGTTCTCGTGCTCTATATGCTTAGGTTGTTCATCTCTTGTTAATCGTTTTGAGATTTCAACATTTTCAGGAAGTACAACAGCATCAATTTTACGTACCATTAAGGCCTCAATCGCTTCTTTGGCTTCCTTTTCTTTTTCGGTATATAAGAGAATCGATTTTCCTTCCTTCTCTGCCCTACCAGTTCTTCCTATCCGATGCATATAATTTTCGGGGAAAGCAGGGGTATCAAAATTGATGACATGGGAAATTTCATTCAAATCTAATCCTCGGGCCATTACATCGGTCGTAACCAAAATTCTATTCTGTCCAGAATCGAACTGGTTAATGGAACGCATTCTGTAATTCTGTGTCTTGTTGGAATGTATCACACAGATTTCTTCACTAAAAAATTCAGCTAATTCCTGAAACAACAAATCTGCTGTTCGTTTGCTGGATACAAAGACCAATACCTTATGAAACAACTCAGTATCTTGGAAAAGGTGCACCAACAAATTTACCTTGGTATAAAAATTGGAAACGGCATACGCGGACTGGGCTATATTCTCCAATGGCGTTCCACTTACAGCAACCGATATTTTTTTCACTCCGGCAAAAAAGTCATTAATCAGCAATTCCACATCATCCGTCATGGTAGCGGAAAACATGATGTTCTGTCTGCGATTCGGCAACAGTTCAAACAGGTTGATGAGCTGAAATCGAAAGCCTAAGTCCAACATCACATCTACCTCATCGATGACCAGTTTTTTTATATTCTTCAATTGCAAGGCCCTGGACAAGACCAAATCATAGAGCCGCGCAGGTGTGCCTACGATAATATCGGTCCCTAAGGACAAAGCTTCTTTTTGTTTATTCATGCTGGTACCTCCATACACTCCTAACACGCGAACCGATGCATACTTGCCCAACTTCTCTACTTCTTCTACCACTTGTACCACCAGTTCCCGTGTAGGAACTAAGATCATGGTCTTTGGGTGTATGTCTTTAGAAAAATTGTGCTTATTGAGTATAGGTAATAAATAGGCAAAGGTTTTTCCCGTTCCCGTTTGTGCAATGCCCACAACATCGGTACCGCTCATTACTACAGGGAAAGCTTGTTCCTGAATGGGTGTTGGGGTATCAAAGCCCAAATCGGACAGGGCCCTCAATAGCATATTGTTGATTTTAAAGTCGGTAAATAAGGACATACAAGCGGCTTTTTAGGTATTGCTGCAAAGCTATGCGGTTAAAATTAAAAATAGAGGGAATTATAGAATAATATCAGAAGATGAATATGAAAGACAAAACCTATTGTAAAACCTTGGCTTTATAAATACATCAATGTATCTTTAAGTAAAGTCCTGAAAGTGACTTTGTATCGAGAACCCTTTGAAACATCAATGCTTCTCGATACTAATTTCTTCGTGCCTCAAAATTCACTTGAAGTGACATTCTTTCAATAAACCAATTGCGTCGGTTCGAATGCCTTTTTCTTGGAGTGCAACGGAAAGGGAAAAGTGTATCGAGAACAACTCTGGAACGCGTATGCTTCTTAATACTAATTTCTTCGTGCCTCCAAATTCACTCAAAGTAACATTCTCAAAAAATAACCCAAATTTGATTTCTATTTTATCACCAAAATCTTTGGGTTCACGGGATATAGCCACTCGATACCGCGCTCCGTGATCAAAGCATCGTCCTCTAGGGGAATACGCAGTTTCTTACCGCCCCATTCCGGCACCTTAGTATATGCGAACAATTCGATGGAAATCAAATTTAAAGGTTTGAGTTCATAGCCCAACCGCACAGGATTAAAAAACGCGATAGAGGGACCAATACCGTGACCCCAGTTCCCAACAGAATGACATCCAATAATTACATCTGTTTTATCCAAATCGGTGTATTGATTAAAACCTTTCATTTTATTGAATCCTGCTTTTGTAAGTGCAGCGTAAATAGCATCCTCCGCTTTTTGCGCCGTAACGCCTGGTTTTATGGTCTTTTTGATAATATCACGGACTTTAACGCCTTGGTCGAATGCATTCTGTATTCCTGCAGGCACCTCTGTTTCTCCTTCTTTGAGCACGTAGGCGATGCGTTTCATATCGGTGAACATGTTCATTAAACCCACTCCCCAATCCAGCATCAACACATCGCCACGTTGGATAATTCGATCGGTAGAGGTAGCAACTACCCCATCTGGACCGGTTACGTACACCGACGGCATCCCAAAGGAAGAACCCAAATTATTTTTGAACTGTTGATCCTTCATAAACCAAGCTACATCTTCCAAGGTGGTAACCCCTGGCGTAATCACATCGTTGGAAAACGCCTTTTCCGCTATGGTATACGAGAACTCACCCGCTTCCCCGTAAATGGCAATTTCACTTGCTACCCTCCTGGACCTGAAATCGGACACCAGTTTTTCTGCCGAGACAAAACGTTTCGCATATTCCGCACCTAAAATTTCAGTCAGTTCCAAATAGGCGGAATGGGTCAACCCGTCCGCCCCACCAAAATTTTTGGACATGTTGAGTCCGATACGTTTTGGATTTCGTTTTGCAACAAATTCCTTCAACTCGTCCGCACTTCCAAAATAGTCGTACGTACCTCCTTCTTCAAGCAAATAACCGCCAACCCCAAGTGCAGCCCGCTCAATTCGTTCTGCTCCGGTATCCGTAAAAATGTAATAGGCATTACTGGTTACATAGCCTTCGCCCATGTCTGTGTATAACGGGTCTAGATTTCCTTCGCGATTGGTGACAATCCACATGTCTATATTATTTTCACGCATGGCCTCGGGCAAGACCAAATCAAATTTATCGGCACGTACTTGGTTTAGTTTGCGCCAACGTCGCATGGCTTCCTGTCCAAAAGTTTGTGCGGTTATCACTAGGGCTAAGAAGAAAATAATTTTTTTCATCGTGGATGGTTTTGAGTGGTATTAAAAATAGGGAAATAAATAACGTAGACGGCGTGTTAATCAGTACTAAATAATAAAGTGCCTTCTTGACGAATTAGAAATATGTAAAACGGATATAATTAGCTAATTATACCCGTTTTATAAATAAGAAAATCCCCTATTCTCCTATCCCAATAATCCTATTACTAATGACCTCATTTTTATCACACTTGTGTAATTACATTTTTCTCGTGATATAATCCTATAAAAATAGAATGGGTTTGAGTGGATATGGAGACCTATATTCCTATACTATTTTCCTGGACCCCTATAACTCGTAAGTTTTTTAGCCGCTTCATCTATCACTTCAGGACGTAACAAAGGTGTAGTTACCACGTTAACCATTCCAGATGCTCTAGCTGCTAATGAGATTGCGGCCATACTTGCATCATCTGGCATTTCAGCTATGGCGTAAATATCCGTGTCACCAAAAGCATAGTAGACAGCAATCAATTGCCCTCCTTGTGATTCGGCTAGTTTTTGAATCGTTTTTTTGCGACTTGTACCGCCTTCAGATATTAGTCCGCCATTACCATTAGCTCCAAGATAGTTTCCTGTTAAAAGATACGTATTCATAATTTATTTTTTTATGAGTGAATACTAATTGTGATTAAATGTCTGTACTAAACGGTACTATTTTTTAGATAACAAATTGCGCTTTGCGGCTGCAATAATTGGTGTACGGTCGTAGTAGGTATAAATTTTATCAATTTGTTTTTCCTGGTTAAAATGAAATGCCCAGTTCATTCTAATATTCGTTTTTTCAGCACCGTAGAACATCTCTAAAGAAAAATAAGAAATCACAATCGTACCCGTAATCTTGGTATAATTCAAGGGCTCCTTTACGTTTAAGGCAACATGAACCAAATCCTTAGAAATTATTTTATCGTTCCCGGATTTTTCTTGATACGAATTCCAAAAATCCATAACCGCTTTTTTACCAATAAATGAAGTTCTTGTTCCGGCATCTCCGTCCGGCATGTACAGTTCAATATCATCCGATAGCATTTTATAATGCTCTGAAAATTCAAATTTTTCAATATGCTTAATAGTCTTATCCGCAAGCGCTACATAATCTTCGGATGCTATTTCAAAGTTTGAACTCTTAGCCTTATTCTTTTGTGCGTACGAACTGTTGTAAGCAATTAAAATCATAAGTGCTAGTGTAGCTAAACCTTTAACTTTTTGTAATGTTTTCATCTTTGTAGTTGTTTTTTATTTTGATTAACAGATAGTTATAATTACTTTCCTGACATAAAATTACAAGTGATTTGCCTTCTCTTTTACAAGATTTATATGAACGACCAAATTCTTTTATGAATGACATCTATTTTTTGTAAGCCGCAAATACCTATTTCTAATGTGTCCCTCGCACATAATAACAACTTTAAAACTTAAAACCGGCCATGATTAAAAGTCTATTCCTCTATTGCATGTTGTTTACCATGACCACACACGCCAGCATAGCACAAAACGATTCACTTCAAAACATACCTATTGATTCTATTTTACCTTGGCTAGAAGAAACATCCGCTACTACCAATACGAAGTTTCCATCCATCGCACATGCAACCTTAAAACGTGTATTAGCAACAGAAGACTACGATCTAGCTGCTGATATTCATGGTATGCTCTCATTTTGGAACTATATTAACTATGACATAAACGGAATTGATTCTACCATGTACCACAGAATACATCAAATTAAATATGACCGAAAAATTGGGAATACGCTAAATGTTGGCAAAGGGTACCTAGATCTTGCTGTAGATTTACTTAACGATAATCAGTTTAATAAAGGTCAGGATACCCTTTTTAAATCTATTAAAATATTTGAGTCGATTAATGAAACTGAAGGAATTGCGGAAGCACACGCTACTCTGGCCGAACTCTACATAGCAACCGAAAAGCCGGAGAAAGCCTTGTACTTTGGAAGATTAAGTAATGATTATTTTACAGAGGACAATACTCATATTATGTTAGTCCATCTTGCATCCAATGTTTTTTGCAAGGCATATATGATGTTACAAGATTATGAAAATGCCATGACTACTATAGACAAGGCAATAAAAATTGGCACAGAGAACGATTTTCCGCAAAAGCAGGACCTGCTTATTGAAGCGTACAGTACTAAAGGAGATATCTACCTAGCGCAAGAACAGTATCCTTTGGCACAGGAATATTTTAATAAAGCCTTGGAAATGTACACCGAATTTAACGGAACTGAAAAAGCGGAGAAATTCATGTATAATATTGGAGATGCGTATTTTCTACAAGGACGTTATAAAGAGGCATTGCCCTATTTACAAAAAGGAGCAATGGCATTGCAGCTTACAGGTAATTTTGGAGCTGATAAGTTTGACCGACTTTCTATCTGCTATGAAAAATTGGGACAATATAAGGAAGCCTTACTTTATAAAACCAAAGCATCTGATATCGCTATGAACAAGGCTGAAGAAAGAATTGCCAATCTAGAATCTGAAGGTATGCTAAAGTATGAAACGGATAAAAAAGACGAAGAATTACAGGCACAGGCCCAAGTGATAGTGCAAAAGAATCGCGTACAGACTTTAAGTATTGGTACCGCGGTTTTATTGGCTATTTTCTTATCTACCTTGTTTTATTTTTTCCGAAAGAATAAGGCGAACAGTAGGCTATTAGAGAAAAAAAACAGCCTGATAGAAGAACGGAACAAGCAGAACGAAGTACTGTTAAAAGAAATTCACCATAGGGTAAAAAACAATCTACAGGTAATCTCTAGTCTGCTCAACTTTCAATCGCGTTCCATTGACGACCAGGCTGTAAAAACTGCTCTTTTAGATAGTCAGTCACGAGTGCGGTCTATGAGTTTGATACATCAGAAATTGTATAAGGGGGCGCATTTGGCCTCCGTAGAAATGAAAAATTATTTAGGGAACCTAACCGAAAGCCTTATTGACGCCTATGCCGATGAAAATAGTATCGCTGTAGAATTAGATATGGATACCTTTGAGCTAGATGTAGATTACGCCATACCCCTGGGCTTGATAGCTAATGAACTGGTGACTAACTCCTTAAAATATGCTTTTCCAAATAATAGAAAAGGTGCGATTACCATTCAACTCCAACAGGACAAGACAGATTTAATACTCCAAATTACTGATGATGGCATTGGAAAATCTGCAGGTAATAGTAAAAACACCCATGACGGTTTTGGAAGTGAGCTGATAGAAATGTTATCGTATCAGCTTAAAGGAGAATTGGTTCAAAATTCAACTAAAGGATTCCAGACCCGAATTAAATTTCCGTACACAAAAGCGGCATAATTACTTTTATATTAGATTCACCCTATTTATAAAATCTTGCCAATAGGTGCGACTTACAGGAATATTTTTTTGGTGAATATGTACATAGTTATCCGCTATACTATCAATTTCTTGAAGGTTGATGATATAAGACCTGTGTACTCTCATAAGAACACTATTTGAGATTTTATTTTCTAAATTCCGAAGGTTAATCGCCAACACAAACGTCTTAGATGTACTCACAATTTTACTATAGGCACCATCTGCTTCAATATATAGAATATCTGTAAGCACTATTTTGATCATCTTTCCTTTATCACGCACAAAAATTCTATCGTTCAAGATAAACTGTACGGGCTTCTTTTCGGTCTCTTCCGGTTTTGTTTCTACTAATTGCTCTATTAACAATTCTACAGTACGTACCAAGCGTTTTGGTTTAAACGGTTTTTCTATAAACGCATAAGGCTGGGTCCCTTTGGCCAAATCAAAAGAACGGTCATCTGTATTTGCGGTTAAGTAAACAAAAGGGATGTTGTAGGTTTTTTGAAAACGTTTCACCGTCTGCACGCCATCTAAGTCCCCTTTTAGAGAGATATCCATTAAAATAATATCGGGCTGTTCTATCTTCAAAAAAGGCATTACGGCTTCCCCTTCTACCAAAATACCAATAATTTCGCAGCCTAACTCTGTTAAATAGTATGCAATATCCCTTGCAATAATGACCTCATCTTCTACTATTAAAATTTTTATTTTTCTCATTTAGTTGAAAAACAGGAATGTCATCATTTATTACAGTTGCGCGTAGCAAAAGGATACTGGGTAGTCTTCTTCAAAATGACCAAGTTTATTCGACGCCAAATTACATATTACAACCCCTAATATACTAAAAATCAGGCCCTGTTTATTATTAAAATAACTGGAAACGTGCTTATTGCTCAAAGAATTTCTTGTCATGTTTTTTCTTAACTATTAGGTCTTATATTAATTTAAAAACGAACTATATTTTTCTTTAGTTCCATGCAACCCCATACAAAACAAACAGTTCTCTCTAATTAGCTGCTTGCAATTATTACATATCTAAAATAGTTTCATGGAAAATCGGTTTTTAGCTTTCTTCGCTCTAAAAACTCCTCTAAGGTTTATCAGATAGCGGGCTCATACTCAAAACTAACACCGTATTGAAATTCTATTAATTCCCCCGAATCCAGAGTTTCGTTACCAAGTAAATAGTAGCTATCCCCAACATGATTGCTGAAATATTTTTTTGCAGCGGTAAAGCTTATCGTATCACCAATATTATATTTTTTAAGTATTCTTTCATCTGTAATGTTAGGGTCGTCAGAAGCAACATCAATAAAATACGCGCTGAATCTATTTAAATTTTCAGCACTGTGCATTAATCCCGAGGCTTGCTTAACGATTAGCGGTTTATTTATATATCTTTTAAAGGGCAAATCTTCTGAGACATCCGTAGTTTTAGCATACGCGATAAACCAAACGAATAGAGCAATAACCAAAAAAACAACTGTTAACAAGCCAGATATTATCATTGTAGATTTCTTCATTTCTTATGCGCTTCTTTAAAGTATATACAGATGCGTTGTTGATTGGATTAGGACATCGGAATGTTGTCAATCCTCTTTCAGCTGCAACAAGACCGTTTTTGCATGTTCATTTTCTGGATTCAAATCAAGGGACTTCTGGTACATTTCAATGGCTTCCGTTTTTCTATTGGATTGAGCTAGAACTTCACCATAACTATCGTACACATTCCAACTATCCGGAAAAAGCATCTTATTCAGTTTAAAAACCTGTAAAGCCTTATCCATTTCTCCTCCTTTAAGCAATTCATAGCCCCAATCGTTCAAATCGCTCTCCGAATGCTTATTTTCTACCTCGGTCTTTTTGGCATCAATAGCTAGTTCAATGGCTGTGTCCAAAGCTTTTTTCAAGTGTGCTTTCTGTTGGGGTTTCTCCAAGGTTTCTATGTAGGCTTTACTGATGGTGTTGATGATGAGCGCCGGATTGTCCTCAAAAATATAATGACCACTTCCTTCGGCGATTAGTGCAACCCAGTTAGGCTCCGCAGCTACAAATTCGTTATGGGCCGTGTTTCTTAACGCCCAATACCAATCGGGATAGGGACCTTGTAAAGGAGAGGTAATATCCAATACAGGCACATTGGATGGAAAATCGATCGTGCGTAATAATTTTACGGTTTCAGGATAGGTTTTTACGACATAATAGTTTCCTAACGTTTCGGGAGTTTTGGGAGGAATTTCTTCTTGACCCATCGCTTTGAGTACATCATCAGTATAATGACCTACTAAATTTGCGTCAATACGCACTACATATTTTACCTTGTTAGGATGGCGGGATGCATACAGCGTTGTGTAAAATCCGCCATAGGAATGGGGAACCAAAATAATATCTTTATCAAAACCTAGCTTAGCCAAACCGGTCTCCAGTTCTCTGATACCATTAAGGATTCCAAAGTCAGCATCATTTTTTAGATTCGGGTTTACTTCGCTTTTTCCAAATCCAGCACGGTCATAGGTGATAAGAGTTGTACCTGTTACGGCATGAATTTTTTCTAATATGCTGTTCCAAACAGAACCGTCATTACCTGCACCAGCCTCAAAGAGAATGGGCGTTCCTTTGCCTTTTAGTATGTTGAAATGCATATTATAGCCTCCAATATCTACTAAGGTATCCAGGGTTTGCGAATGTATCGTTAACGATAAAAAGAAAACAATTAATAAATTAAAATAGAAACATCTCATTGGGTCGGTAGTTTTTAGTTTACAATGCTTTAAAGTGTTTATGCAACCTCATTAAGTATACCAAACTTAAAAAGCCCAAAAGAATAAATCCCATAAATACATTAAACACTTGCCCTCTCTTTTAGGTAATTCTTAAAGCTATCATAAGAATTAAACGGAGAAGGCCAAACGTATTTTCCTGGCCAATATACCGGAACTATACTAGCTCACAACCTAGTGTCGAAGTCAACCTTGATTTTGATATAGACATTATCGGAGTTTCGGAATTATTGTATGGATGCAACTTACAGATATGGCATATCCGTATAAATTTCCCTAACTAGTACGTTAACGTATTATAACCATTTGCCTGTAATTGGAGCATGCGTACCGAGGCGGTGGGGGTGACGGTGAGCCCATCAAAAAGAGTCTCCTCCGCTACACCTAATATCTCCATGGCCACACTACAAACACTTACCTTGACCTTTCCCTTATATTTTTGAAAAAACGTTTCCAGTTCAGAGTTTTTAACCAATTGGGTCACCACCTTACCTTTGACTACAATTTCGTACGCTTCAATTTGAACACCATTTTCAACTAGTAGGTCATACATACTTAGCACTCCCTTAAAATGCCTCTCTGTAGTGAGTATAAAAGCATATTTGGGTGTCTTTTGTAAATCTGTAATTACTTGTGGGTCTAATTTTTTCTGACCATGAGCCGTTGTAACAGTAACAGTCATTACCATCAGTAGTAATAGCGTTCGGAAAAGAGTAGTCATAATGCTGTTTTTAAGAATATATAATTTATCTAAAAATACAGTTTTATATTGGCATACAGCGTTGTAAACCTGCTGAAAGCGGGGTAGTTCTCATTTAGGGCGGCTTATAGTATACATAATTTACTGCTCCGGGAACTCTTCATAGACGGGTAGAAGCGTGCTGCGACAACCTAGACGTTTACAGAAACCGTAAGCTTATCATTTCGTATTAAAATCTAATCGCAAATCCAACGTATTTTTTAAGCTACGGACGTAATACCGGCATTAATGACCAGTTTGCTATCTCCTCTTGCGCCAGCAGGGCGCATTCCATTTCTGGTCTACAGCATCAAACGTGTTGGTCGATCAACACCACATTACCATCGGGATCTAGTAGTGTAATACTCGAAGGGCCTGTTGTGTTGGGGTCTGCTTCATTTACTAAGGTTATATTTTCTTCTTTTAGCTGTTTTTGTATTTCCCTGACATCATCAAATTCCTCCAATATTCCTGCATTGGTATCCCAACCCGGATTAAAGGTTAAAATGTTGTTTTCGAACATCCCTTGAAATAAGCCAATTAATGAATCCTCATTTTTCATGATTAGGTAATTCTTAGCTATGTCCCCACCAAATACCGTAAATCCTAGCTTTTCGTAAAACGCTTTTGAAGCGTTAATGTCCTTGACACTAAGGCTCACGGAAAATGCTCCTAATTTCATACTATTTTATTTTAGTTAAACTTTTACCTTCTCTTACTTTTCTTCCCGTAAAATTTTCTCCATTTTACGGCCTTTTGCCAATTCGTCGTACAACTTATCTAAGTACCTACATTTTCTGTACAACTCAAATTCATCCGGTATTTCTTCAATACGATAGCCACAAATGACACCTTTAATGAGATGGGCCATAGGATTTAATGCTGCCTGTTGGAAGAATGTTTCAAAAGTTGCTTTTTCATCTATCAATTCTTGTATTTTCTGTTCATCAAATCCGGTGAGCCATGCTATTACTTGGTGAAATTCTTCTTTCGTTCTACCATTTTTCTCTAACCTGTTTAGATAATGTGGATAAACAGATGCAAAGGTCATTTTAGCGATTTTCGCATTCTTTTCGGCTGTAACTTTCATTTTTGATTTTAAATTAATTGGTATAGATATGCATACCAAATCATTGAACATGAATTCATTACTGCCCTAAGATACTAAATCTAACAATTCGTTTCACAAGAATCCCTAGTAGTTATAATCCTTAAACAGTATCAAAACAGCGTTCTTTTGGAAGACGCTTTTACGCGTAGAAAGTTTGGAAAAAAGAAAGAATAAGGAATTCTTCTATTGTTAACGGAACAAAAATTAGAACATTCATTATAGCTAGGAAGAGATTAGGGTTACTAGCGTTCGTCACAGACGACGCATATCGTGGCCCATCATTATAGTGGTTTTTACACACTATGGGTTCATTATTTTTTATTAAAATTTCATAGCAACCCCTACTTACTTTATACGGTGTAAGCGTGACGCTCGCACTAGCTGTATGTTTTGTTTTCTCTGCTTGCGCAGGCATAGGCTGGCCCAGTTAAGTTGCTGTTAAGGGTACTTGTAGAAGACGATAGCTAGCGGGTTTGTGTGTAATGCTTTTTTCGTCACTTTAAGATTGGATTTGTTTTTTGAACAAAAAGTGTTTTTTTGTTTACATTCAATTTAATACCATTTCTTTTTTTATAAAGTATGGTTAGGATTATTACCAGTCCAATAGTCAGAAATCGGAATACATTTGAGGAAATTCCGCCAAGAACGTTGTCGCTAACGGAGAATAATTCCCAAGCCAAATTCATTAACATGTATCTACCTTGAATCAACTGCCTCAAATCCGTTCGGTCGAATTCGGGTACCAAACTTCCAATAAGAATCTGTTTTTTAAAATTTCTACCCTGCTTTTAAGTCGGACAACCTGAAGTTTAGCGTAATATTTCGAGTCCTTTCCAATGTATTCCGAAATATCTTTTAAGTCCGATACCGCTTGGGTAGTCCAGTTTATTTGAACCATTTTTCGATTTCCTTGTCCAACTGTTCGTGTTCGATTACATCATTATTTAGAGATTGTTTTTCCCCACGTTCTACTTTTTCCATAAAAATGAGCCGCTCTACTAACTCATCAATAGAAAATTCATCAGGAAATAATTCGATTTGCTCTTTTAATTTATCCTTTGTGATCATTACAATATATTTTAATTGAAGTTAGGGAAAATTTCGGAATTTGTGGGAATGTTTAAAATGCAAGGTTACCTAACAATATAAATCATATGATCTATATATCCTATATACGTGAAACTAAAATAAGAGATCTGATGATTTAAAATATCTTCCTACCTCCCCTCCTTCCGTAACACCTGCAAGGGCGGACTATCCAGCACACTCCTGCTGTTGGAAAACCCTATCGCCAATACCAGCAGGGTAATTCCCGGTAAGACCACCAAGAAGGGTACCCTGGAGGGTACAAAGGCAGTATCGAACACAAAATAAGCCAGTAACTGACTCCCCACCAAGGACAACAAAATCCCTACCCCACTGCCCAGAACCCCTAAATACAAGTACTCCAAAGCGGTAATCTTTAGAATCTGTTTGCGGGTGGCGCCCAAGGTGCGCAACAGTACGCTCTCGCGAATACGTTGGTACTTACTATTGCGCACGGAGCCAATCAATACGATGATTCCCGTGATGATGCTAAAGAAGGCCATAAAACTAATGACCCAAGAAATCTTGTCCAAAATACCTTCTACCAAGGCAAGGACCTGCCGTAAATCCAACACCGATACGTTGGGAAAGCTGCGTACCAATTCCTGCTGCAAGGAGGCAGAAACCTCCTTGTCCGAGGCATGGGTACTGATGACGTGAAACTGCGGAGCTTTTTCCAAAACGCCTTTGGGAAACACGATACTAAAATTGAGTTGCGGGCGTCCCCAGTCCACCTTACGGATACTGCCTACGACAGTTTCCATCAACATGCCCTGTACGTTAAATTGTAAAGTATCGCCCAGGACGACTTGCGCATCCTTGGCGACGTTGTCGGACAAAGAAATGGGGATGGGTCGGTTTGGAGTTATCGCGGTGGCCCAAGTGCCATCCAACAATTCCTCGGACGCAATAAGGGAATCGCGATAGGTTACCCGGAACTCGTGACTTAAAATCCATCCACGAATGGTACTGGTACTATCCAAACGGATATCGTTCACCCCACGCCCCTTTATTTTTTGCAGTCGCATGGTAATTATTGGGATATTATCCAGAATGGGAAGACCTTTTGGGGTAATGGTCTCGGCCACGGCCTGCTTTTGGTCGGTCTGTATATCGAACAAAATAATGTTGGGCGTATTCTCGCTGGATTCCAATTCGGTCTTGGCCAACAAAAAATCCTTGGTAAAATATAAGGTACTAATCAGGAAGGTGCCAATACCAATGGCCAAGATAAGCACGGCGGTCTGATTGTTTGGCCGGTATAAATTCAAGATACTTTGCCGTGCGGAAAAGCTCCATGATTTTGGAAAAAAACGTTTGAGCAAGCGCATAAACAAAATGGCAACGCCGCCCAATACGGCAAAGGTTACCGCAATGCCCAAGACAAAACCTGCGGCGTAGCCCAAATTTTGCAAGAGCCAATAAGCGAACAAGAATACGAACAGCACAATGGCCAACAACACCCCTATTTGCGCGGGTCTGGATTCGGATTCCAAGGATTCCTGCTTGCGCAGCACTTGCAAGGGAGATACGTACCAAGTGGTAATCAAAGGAGAAAGCGCAAACAGAACTGACATAAAAACGCCCAACAACAAGCCCACTGCTATGGCCTGTACCGAGGTACCAATGACCACTTCAAAAGGCAAAAACTCCTGTAAGATCAGAGGAAAGGTCTGTTGCAAAAGCAACCCGACGAGTGTTCCGATAGCTCCTCCTATGAAACCCATTCCTGCGATCTGAATCAAATAAATTAGAAAAGTCTGTTTTCTGCTAGCCCCCAAACATTTGAGCACGGCGACAGAACGCAGTTTTTCCTTGATGTAGATATGCACGGAACTGGCAATCCCCACGCAGCCCAATAGCAGGGCAATAAAAGCGACCAAATTCAAAAATCGGCTTACATTATTGTAACGTCTTCCCAGACGTTCGCTGGTAGACGTATGAGTATCCATATCCGCATTTTCGGCATCGAGCAGCGGATCTACTTGTTCGTCCAAGGCTTTTAAGTTGGCCTCGGGATTTTCAAAATAGTAGGCGTAGGACAAGCGACTGCCCCTATCCAAGAGTCCGCTATCGGTCAGGAAGCGATACGGAATAAAGACAGGTGGCGCCACCGAAGTACCGATTCCCGTGCTTCCTGGAGCGCTTACCAAAGAGCCAATTATAGGAAAACGCAAGGTGCCCAAGGTTACACTATCGCCCAGTTTCAGTCCAAATTGCAGCATTACGGTAGCATCCACCAAGGCACCTTCTTGCTGTTGATAGGTAGTTGCCGCGACTTTGGGTACGGTTTCCAGTTCCCCATAAAAGGGAAAACCGCCTTCTATACCGCGTACCTGGACCAGTTTGGAAGCATTTTGTTTGGAAAAAGCCGCCATGGATGCAAATTTGACCTCCATCGCATCGGCACCGCCGAGGGAATCCATGATCTGTACGACCCGCTCATTGGCCGGTTGGTTGCTATCGATCAGGAAATCAGCGCCCATCAAGGCCTTGGATTGCAGCCCGATATTTTCTTCCAAGTTCTGACTGAACGACTGTATGGAAACTACCGCGGCGATACCCAAAATTATGGACGCTATGAACAGCAGGAGTCTTTTACCACTTGCTTTCCCATCTCTCCAAGCCATTCTAAGCAACCAGCTGAACGGCGCTTTGTTCTTCGTTTTTATGGAATTCAAGATACGGTGGTAGTTTCGTTAGCGATTATTTTTCCGCCTTTAAGCCGCAGCACATGTTTGTTCCGATGTGCCAATTCAAGATCATGGGTTACAATGACCAAGGTAGTTCCCATTTCCTTGTTCAAATCGAACAATAACTTAATGACCTTCTCCCCGGTTTCCTCGTCCAAGTTACCCGTGGGCTCATCTGCAAATAGAATTTCGGGCGCATTGGAAAAGGCCCTAGCCAAGGCAACCCGTTGCTGTTCTCCGCCGGATAACTGGGTGGGATAATGATCGTGCCTATCCCCCAACCCTACTTTTTCCAAGAGGGACATGGCGGTTTTGGCGGCATCGGAAACTCCCTGAAGTTCCAAAGGCACACTAACGTTCTCCAAAGCCGTAAGCGTGGGCAACAATTGAAAATCCTGAAAAATAAATCCTACTTTTTGATTACGCAGCAAGGCGCGTTCGTCCTCGTTCAAGGTGCTTAGTTCCTGTCCGCATAGGCTTATGGAGCCTTCATCGGAGCGGTCCAGGCCGGCACACAATCCCAACAAGGTGGTTTTACCACTCCCCGATGGCCCTACAATCGCGAAAGTATCGCCAGCGTTTATGCTAAAAGAAATGGAATCCAGTACCGTTAAATTTTTGGAACCGCTGGTATAGGTTTTCCGTAGGTTGTCAACGTTTAATATCTTTGTCATATTTCATTTCGGTCAAGCTGACAAAATAACGAAATGATTTCAATTTTAAGCGAAGATGCACATGGTCAAAGTATTAAAGTTTCGTTATTTTTTACTGATTTTACTTTGCTGGAACTGTAAGGAAAACCCAAAACAAGCTAGCTCGGAAGAATCCGTAGTAAACAAAACAGAGGTCGCTGCCGATATAAAAGACGATGGAGATAAAGTTATCCTATTTTTTGGCAACAGTCTTACAGCAGCCTACGGTTTGGATGTGGAAGAAGGGTTCCCGAACCAGATTCAGTTAAAAATCGATTCCCTAGACCTAGGCTATACCGTCATCAATTCCGGTCTAAGTGGAGAAACAACTTCAGGCGGTCTAAACCGACTGGATTGGGTACTGAACCAAAAAGTGGACGTATTTGTACTGGAACTGGGAGCCAATGATGGACTGCGAGGCATACCTCTTGCCGAAACCCGTAAAAACTTACAGGCGATGATAGACATGGTTCGCACCAAGAATCCGGAGTCGGAAATTATTCTAGCCGGGATGCAGATTCCCCCAAATTTGGGTATTGATTATACCACGGAGTTCAAGAATATCTATCCTGAACTTGCCGAGAAAAACAATGTTGCCCTTATCCCCTTCCTTTTGGAGGGTGTAGCAGGTATACCGGAATTAAATTTGGAAGATGGGATTCATCCAACGGTCGAAGGTCAGAAGATAGTTGCCACCACTGTTTGGCAAGTGTTGAAACCCATATTGAAATAGCTTGGTTGAAATGTTTCATAGTTTAGGCTAGTTTAGGGTTTCTTGTTTTTACCTTGAAACTCAAGGCACGTTTTACTCTGGAATTTTTCATAACAAAAATCCCTGCAATGGCATTCGTTTCCTTTGTTAGGAAGTTTGGTGAAGGAATGGTAGCAATTGAAAAACTCACGGTTTCCACCTTTACCTCTTTGGTTTGGCTTTTCAAATGTTGGTTCTGCGCTACGGCAGTTGAAACGCTAAAAAGAAAAAGAAATGTAATAAATATAATTCGCATGGTAGGTAATTTGGTTTCTATATAACTCCGTATAGTACGATTATAGAATTTCCCATTCGACAAGCGGGTCGTTTTTTCCGATGAACTTCAAACTATTCGATGAACTACTAGTTTTGTTCGAAAAATTCCTACAAAGCTATTTGATTTTAATCGATAGAATCAAACAGTTCATCGATTTATTAGTATTTTTCCTACAAAATAATTGGTTGTAAGCTGAGAAAGCCTTGATAGACAACGTTTCCAAATGTGGTTCTACAAATAAAAACATATAAATAAATTACTATATATAGATAGTTATGTTGGTAACCGGGACGTTAGGAAAAACAACCTAGTATCCTATGGAGTTTATTTATATAAACCCTCTTTTCCCTTCACATACACCAGTACCAGCTTTCGTTCTGGAATAGGTTGTTCCAATAGGATAAATTTATGTACCAAGGTCTTCATACTTTCGATTATTGAATTTCTCATGTGTTTGCGTTTTAGTGTTGATTTTATATTAAGCCATTTTAGCCTTGTTTCTTTTTGTAGTAAAAGACAATGCTTTCTTTACCCTGGCATTTTTGAACTTGTATAATCTTGCAACTTCTGTTTTTGTTTCTAAGTTCAATTCTTTTACCGTTTCAGTAACGATAGTCGTTTCAACAGTAGTTACTTTAACCTCGTTGGTGTTATCCTGAGCTTGTACAGCGGTTCCGATGAAGAAGATAAAGAAGATGGTAGCTATTGTTTTCATGACTTGCGTTTGTTACACTATTATAACGGGTGCAAGTGTGTTCTAGAGGGTTACCGTTCGCCGAATAACCCATATTACTCGGTATCTGACAGAAGTTCGGTTGAAGTGTAAACTTAGCTCGATGAACGGCACGAATCCTCAAAACACCTCATCGAAAAAAGAGGTCTTTTAACGGCAGTTATGTGATTTAGGGTTGATATAAGCGGAAAATAATACGGAAACCTAGCCTACATAAATCGGTAACATATACGCAGAAATTAGTTAATTTCACTAAAAACCATTAAAATGAAGAAAGTTGTTTTTCTATACCTAGCCCTGCTATTGCATATTTCTCTTAATGCCCAGCAAGAAATTGTTAATGAAACAACACCGGGTCACATAACCATTAAAAACACTAAAATCAGTTTGGTGCCACCCGCGGATTTTACCGTTGCTACAAACTTTGCCGGATTTCAACAGGATAGTTCCGGTGCCAGTATTATGGTGTTAGAAATACCGGCTCCTTTTTCTGAAATTGCGAAGGCATTTACTGCTGAAGGTTTAAAAACCCAAGGAATGGACTTATTGGAGAAAGAAGAATTGATGCTAAACGGTATTCCAGCGATACTCATCAAAGGCGAACAACCTGCCTATGGAAATACCTATCATAAGTATACCTTAGCTTTTGGTTCGGAAACGGAAAGCATCTTGATCAACGGCACCTATCAAAAAGAAGATGAGACAGCACTAGGGGAAACTATAAAATCGGCCATGTTAAGCACCATTTACGATGCCTCTAAAAGTATTGACCCCATAGAAAGTGCCGACTTTGAAATCGCTCTAACGGGTACCGATATGGTCTTTGCAGCAAGTATAGCAAATAGTTTATTATTCAATAGAGAAGGTCAAATTCCGGCAACGGCTACGGACAAATCCGCATTCATTGTTGCCAAATCATTTTCTGAAATGGAAATTATTGATAAAAAAGCGTTCTCCGAAAACCGGTTACGGCAAAATCCAATCACGATCGAAAGTATAAAAAGTACAGAACCCATTCGCATTGATGGTCTAGACGGATTTGAGATTATAGCTGAAAGTAAACCGGACGAATTAGGAAAGGTATTGGAACTATATCAGGTCACTCTTTTTTTAGACAAACAGTATTATATTCTTTTTGGTTCATCGGAATCGGACTACGAAAAAAATATGGCGGTTTTTAAATCGCTTACTCAAACATTCAAAAGAAAGTAGAAATTAAGCATACTTTAATGTCAGCTAGCTTAGGAAAATTTTATTACTGCCTTCTATTCGTTTTTTTTCTGTTCTCATATTTGGTTTCAGGGCAACGCTTTATGATAGAAAACGATAAATACTATATAGAAATAGTACGCACTAACATCGCCGATGTTTTTAATAGGCCCACTACAATTCGTTTAAAGTCGAGCGAGTTTAATACCGTTCATATTCAGCTACGCATGGCCACTTCCAACGGAGACTATGCCCTTTTCGATATTAATAAATTCTCTTTGGTAGATGAAACAAATAAACTACGTATAAGACCGGCAGACGTAGCCCATAGAATGGCACTACAAGAATTAAGCTTTCCCAGATTGGCAACAGAACCCTTACAAATAAAACACCCAGAAATTGAAAATGATAATTCGGTACCGGATTCCTTTCATTTTTATGATTTTGAAGGTTACCAAACCATTGAGCTGCCTATGACTTTTAGCGCTTGGGGCAAATCGGATACTCAGGTGTTATATTTTAGACCGGGGATGTACAAAAAGAAAAAACTGGACTTCTATTTTCCTTTTCCGAAAACTTCTTCAATTGGAGTTTTGTATTATGGAGAAGAAAAAGTAGCGATAGTTGTTTTTAAATAATAAAAAAATTAAGCCATTTTAGCTTTGTTTCTTTTTGTAGTAAAAGACAACGCCTTAGTTACTCTGGCATTTTTGAACTTGTATAATCTAGCTACTTCCGTTTTAGTTTCTAAGTTAAGTTCGGTAACAGTTTCGGTAACGATGGTCATTTCAATAGTTTCTTCCGAAGTCTCGGAATTAACATCGTTTGTGATGTTCTGAGCTTGTACAGCGGTTCCGATGAAGAAGATAAAGAAGATGGTAGCTATTGTTTTCATGACTTGCGTTTGTTACACTATTATAACGGGTGCAAGTGTGTTCTAGAGGGTTACCGTTCGCCGAATAACCCATATTACTCGGTATCTGACAGCAATTCGGACAAAGTGTAAAATTCGCTCGGTGAACTGCACGAACCCTTAAAACACCTTATCGAAAAAAAAGGTCGTTAAACGGTAGTTATGATTCTAAATTTAATAAAAGATTCGGGTCCGGGCAATTTTTCTTATAATAGTCCAAGTCTTTCCGGCAACAAACTCCGGGATAATCCCCAAAATACGTTTCTATGTCACGTATGATTTGAAAATGCAGGTGCGGCGCATAGTTAACGTTGATATCGGCCGTCCCTAAGGTCCCCAAAACGGTTCCGGCATCAAAGTGCTTTCCTTTTGCGAGTCTGTCCAGTGATTCCAGCGAAAGATGTCCGTATAGGGTATAAAAGCGATATCCCTTTACTTCATGTAATAAAATAATGGTAGGGCCATAATCACCGCTAGTATTGTTATTTTTAAAACTATGGACGGTACCGCTTACAGGTGTTATCACCTTTGTTCCAGCAGTACACCAATAATCTATGCCCAAATGTATATTGCGTTGCGCACCTGGTGAACCGGAAAAACTAGCTTTATCGGCATATAAGTTCCGCTGCTCTAAATAGCCGCCATAGGCTACTTTTCCATTCTTACGCTCTAAAATCTTGTCGATATACCTTTCACATTCGGTTGGGTCAATAATATTCACAGATTCCAAATCGATATTGGAACTATTAAGGTCTACAGGTTTGTATTTTTCCAAAGGAATAGCTGTATCCAATAGGGTAATCGGGTGCTCTGAATACGATGTTAAAACTGTTGAAAAACTTTCCATTGGATAAAAATAGCACATCAATCTATTTCCTTAACATTTTTTAACCCTTTCTACTGTAAGGACTTTGTAAATTGCATACAAATTGATGAAAAGAAAACAAATGAAATTTAAACAACTATCCTTCTTAGCACTTACACTTTTAATAGTAACCAGCTGCAAGTCCAACACCAAAGAACCTAATTCAACAACGGCTCCAGTAGTAGCTCAGGAATCTGCACCAGAACAGGTAAAGTTAACTCCTGAAGCGCTACAACGTTATGAAACCGCTTATTTCGCCAGCGGTTGCTTTTGGTGCGTTGAAGCTATTTTTGAAAGTGTACGTGGTGTAAAAGAAGCAGTATCCGGTTATGCTGGCGGCACCGAAGACAATCCTACCTATGAAATGATCGGTAGTGGCAACACTAGGCATGCGGAGGCCGTAGAAATCTATTACGACCCAAAAGTAATCTCCTTTACGGAACTGGTTCAGGTATTTTTTGGTTCCCATGACCCTACTTCGTTAAACCGTCAAGGACCAGATCGCGGCCCACAATACCGCTCCATTGCGTTTTATCAGAACGAAAAAGAAAAACAGATTATAGAAGGATATATAAAAGTGGCCGTAGAAATGGATATCTACCAAGGTGCCACAATCACTACTGAAGTAACTAAACTGGATAAATTTTGGAAGGCAGAGGGGTATCACCAGGACTATGAGCGCAAAAATCCGAACAATTCCTACGTTAGAAATGTATCGATTCCTAGATTGAATCGATTTAAAGAAAATTTCGGGGATTTTTTAAAGAAGGACTCACATTAAGGGGCTAAAACAGCTGGTTCCCAATTAAAGATTCAACATTGAAAATTAAGTTACTATTATTCCTTTAAGACCACATCACTGTAGTCCGAAGTTATAACAATGGAAGCCTTTCCTGTTGTATTCAAATGATTTCCCTTATGTATACTCGTAGTTCCATTTTTGGTGGTTATTAGTAACAGTCCTTTAGGAGCAGTAAGTTCTGAGCCAGTGGCTTTGATATAAACGCTGGCTGGTCTATTGGACAGGTCAACACTGAACTCTGCATTTTTCAGGGAGACATCTAGTTCTTGAAAGGTATCGCCCAAGGAACTAATGATCAAGGGGCCAAAATCGTTTTGCAAAAAGGCTTTACCTAGTAGCTTATCAATGGTCACATTTGAAGATTTGGCCATTAACTGCAAGTTAACTACCTCAGCCAAGGCTACCTCTTTGGAATAATTTGTATGTAACTGACCATGATGCCATTTCTTTACACTTATGGGGGAATAGGAAACAGATATGTTGGTTTCGTTCCCATCAATAGAGCTTGCCCAAAGACTGGAGTATGAAAGGGTAGCGTTTAAATTCTTGGCATTTTCCGCCAGTTTTACCTCACCGTGACGCACGTCCATTTTGATACGGGTAGACTTTGGTAGTTTTATTTTTATGGTCTTCTTAATTTTGTAAATTTTGTTTTCTCCCTCAGATAAAAAGTAAAACGTGTTAGGACCTGTTCGTATACTATCTGTGCTAAAAGAGAAAAATCCCAAAGAGTCTGATTTTGTTAATTTCATTCTTTGTGAATTAAGTTTTTCTCGCTTTTCGGTTAATTCATTTCTTTGCTCTTCTAATGCTTCCCGCTGCTCTTGCATAGCTTCCGTACGTTTTTCCAAACGTTTCACATTTAACTTTTCTCTCTTTTCCAAACGTTCTTGAAGCTCTTCAGCCCGATTCTCCATCTTCTCTCCCCATTCCTCCAATTCTTTTTGATGTTCCTTATCAAAGCTCTTTTCAAAATCTTTTTGCCATTTCTTCATATAGACCTCACCATCTTTTTTATATGCTTGATAATCAAACTTAAAAGCTTTAGTCATTGGTAAGGGTGGCATTTCCATGAGTTCTGGAAAAGGGGATATATCCTGTATATCCATAACAAAGGTGGATACATCTGGAATTGTAATATTAAAATCCTCAAATCTAAAATCTGTATGCTGATTGGGAAACATTCCCTTTTGTTTTGACTTTGAGGTTATCGTTACCCCTTGGCTATTGCCCATAATTTCAATCGGACCTTTCTCAAAATAAGCTTTCGCCTCCTCACCCGTGGCACCTTCCAGTTCAATTAGGGCAACTACCTCTATTACATCCTTGTTCCATGTTTCAAATTCAATATCCGCATAGCTGGTATTTAAATCCAACATGGCATCATTGGATACCGTAAATTTTTCCGTGAACGTTTTGCTTTGCTTTTGGGCATTGAGTCCAATCGTAAGTGCGCATGCTACTAATACAATGATGAGTTGTCTAGGTGCTATTTTAACTAATCTGTTCATTTTTTGATGTATTTATTTGATTTAACTTCTTTTTTAATTTTTGCAATAACGCTAGGCGTAGCTGAAGGTTCTCTATTAAAGCGGTTATCGTTTGATCATTAGGACCGGTTTGATTCAATTCAAGGGTAAGCGCTTCATACTCTTCGTTCAATTCAGACAATCTATCCATAAAACTATCTACAAGTGCCTTATTGTCGTCCGAAATTTTAAGCCTTAAAAACTCCAGATTAATATTGGCTACATAGTAATTTTCCACTTTTTTTAAATCTGGGGACAAATCACCCAAAGAAAAACGATTATTTGCATTGTCTTTAACCACAACCGTTTGGGGAATAAGATCTTTTTTGTTGTATTGTAAATAGGTGGTAAAACCAAGACCGCAAATCACTAAAATTGATGCGGCAATCTTCCATACCCCTATACTATTTTTGCTTTTAGGCATGGCCTTATCCAACTTTTTTGCAAACCTAAGTGCGTGGCCTTCTTTTAACACATCCTTTTTTTCTTCGCGTTCTCGATCAAACATTTCTCTAAGATCCTTTTCCATATCCTTTTTTTATTAAAACCGATTTTAAGTACGCCTTGCCCCTTAACAAACGTGTTCTACTTGCCGTCTCGCTCATATCCAATACCTGTGAGATTTCCTTATGGTCAAAACCTTCAACTAAATACATCATCACTACATATCTATATTTTTCCGGTAAGTTTTCAATTGCGTTTTTCACCTCTGTTATCGTTATTTCAGGTGCTACGCTCCAATCGTTGTCATCAACCGTTTTCAAATAATGCTCCTCTAGAGGAAGCAAATCCTGTTTTTTTGACTTTAAAAAATCAATACATTTGTTTACCACTATTCGCTTTAACCATGCACCAAACGTAACCTCACCACTAAACTGATCTATTTTCTGAAAGGCATTTATAAACGCATCCTGCAGCACATCCTCCGCATCGTCAGTATTATTTAAAAATCGCATTGCCACTGTATACATACCATCACAATATTGCCCATATAGTTTTAGCTGCGCTTTCCGGTCGTTCGCCTTACATTTTTCTACGACATCAATTTGAAACATTGGCCGGCGTGGTATTGGTTTTAAGTTATTGTTATTTAAAGGACGAAAGAAAAAAACAGTTGTGGCAAAAATCTTTTATTTTTACATTGACTTTTAGAACAACACCTATTGAAACAAGTTACGATTTCCAACCAGTTTATGACCCTTATGGTGCTGGATTACGGTGCTATCATCCAAAAATTATTGGTTAAGGGAAAAGATGGCAACTATATTAATACCGTAGTTGGCTACAATCACCCCAGTAGATATAAGTTAGATGAAAACTGCCTTGGCGCCTGTGTTGGAAGGTACGCTGGCCGTATAGCGAACGGTGGTTTTGAATTGGATAGGGAAAAATTTTTTTTGCATCAAGAAGATGGTGTTCACCTTCACGGTGGCAAAGAGGGCTTTAATCAGAAGACATGGACAATTGAAGAAGTGCAGCAATCGGATGACCCGTATGTAAAACTATCCTATAAAAGCAAGCACTTAGAAGAAGGATATCCCGGAAACCTAACGGTAAATATTACCTATAAATTGGTTCATAACGCTTTGCAAGTAATACACGAAGCGGTAACGGATCGGAGTACGGTAATTAATCTGACCAACCACTCTTATTTTAAAATTGATGATAGTCCGTATGTTGATGACTACGAGCTACAACTTAACTGTCCCTACTATTTAGAACTCAAGGAAAACCTATTGCCTTCTGGTAATTTAATTCCTGTACGGTCTTCAGACAACAACTTTTTACTGCCAAAGCCCATTGGAATTAAACGCTTAGATACGGTATTCGTAAAAGACTTGGGAAGTGAAAAGGTTGCTGAACTTAATTCTTTTAGATCCGGAATTTCAATGAAGTTGTATACCAACCAACCAGGATTGGTGGTCTTTACACCACTTGACTTTCCAGGAATCTGTTTTGAAACACAAAATTATCCGGATGCTCCTAACCAACCGGACTTTCCGAACAGTGTGTTAAGACCTGGAGAAACCTATAACAACATTACTATCTTTAAGTTTGATTTAGTACCTTAGAAATACCCTTGACCGATTTAGGGCAAAAAACACAAGCGATGAAATTTTTTAAAAAACTAGGTATTGGGGTAATAGTTCTAGGGGCCTTATTTTTCTTTGTAGGTATGCCCTATCTGCAAAACCAAACGAAAAAGCATAGTCCCGAGAAAACAACATCCTATGTTTTAAAAGGAGCAGAGTTAGAGGTAAATTATTCCAGTCCCTCAAAAAAAAATCGACTGATTTTTGGAGAACTAGTCCCTTATGGAACCGTATGGCGAACGGGAGCAAACGAACCTACCACCTTTACTACATCGGAAACAATCAAAATTATAGATAAAGCACTTCCTCCTGGTACTTATTCATTATGGACCATACCGAATAAAAATAACTGGAAAGTAATTTTTAACAAAGAAGTTCCTGATTGGGGGGTAACACTAATCAGCGGTGGAAAGAAAACCACTAGGGATGCCGAACAAGATATTCTCCAAGTAGAAATACCGGTACGTGAACTGGTCAAGCCTGTAGAAAATTTTACCATTATATTTGAAGATGACACTCAATTGTTTCTTAATTTATCATGGGATACGGTAAAGATTCGTATCCCTATCAATAAATAAAAGTTTGGACGATACTAGCAACAGAAAATCTACCTCCAAAAACACCAATAGTAACATCTCTGGACAACTATTCCTTCCCGAGGAACTGATAGCCGGCGTACGTAAGAATAACATCGCCGTTTTAAGCAGGGCAATTACCTTAGTAGAAAGTACGAGACCGGAACACCAAGCGATTGCCAACCAGATTATCGATTCTTGTTTAAAACATAAAAAAGAAACCCTAAGTATAGGAATAACAGGCGTTCCCGGAGTTGGTAAAAGCACATTTATAGAGGGTTTTGGAAAGATGCTTACCCAAAAAGGCAAAAAAGTAGCGGTACTTACCGTTGACCCGACAAGTAGCAAAACCAAAGGTAGCATTCTTGGTGACAAGACACGAATGCAAGAACTGGTGTTAGACCCCAATGCCTACATAAGACCATCACCTACTGGAGACTCGCTTGGCGGCGTAACCCGAAAGACAAGAGAAAGTATCATTCTTTTAGAGGCAGCCGGTTACGATATCATTATTGTGGAAACGGTTGGAGTGGGACAAAGTGAAACTGCCGTACATAGCATGGTAGATTTCTTCTTACTATTAAAACTGTCCGGTGCTGGAGATGAGTTACAGGGTATTAAAAGGGGAATTATGGAAATGGCAGATGCAGTGGCCATTAATAAGGCTGATGGCAAAAACCTTCAGGCAGCTAAACTTGCAGAAGTGGAGTTTAGGAGGGCTTTACAACTTTTTCCTCCAAAAGAAAATGGTTGGACTGCAAAAGTGATGTGCTGCTCTGCTCTAGAGCATAAAGGATTGGAGCAGATTTGGGATGTTATTGATGATTTTACCCAAACAAATAAAGAAAACGGGTATTTTGAACGGAACAGGCAGGAACAAAACAAAAGCTGGCTGGCACAGCATATAGAGCAAAGTCTAAAAAACGACTTTAACCTAAATCCAAAAATAAGGGCGATATTCCCTGAGATAGAACAAGAAGTAACTCAAGGCATACTTTCACCTTTTAATGCTGCACAACGGTTACTAGACCTATACCGCAATAAATAATGCAGGTTACTTTATAAGTTCATTTTGCTCTAGGCATGTGAATATTTTTTATCCACTGGGCTTTTGGGGTTCACATCCTTGGTATTTAACCACGCTATTTCCTCAATTTGGTTACTCGCCTTTAGGTTCCCCAAATAGTCTGCTTTGTAACAGGTCATTTGTACCGGTATTCCCGTTTTAGCTCCATGGGATTCAGCAACAAAGGTATCTATGTTATGCATTGATTCCAGTTCAATGTCCACATCCAACTCTTCCCTTATCTCCCTGATCAAGGTTTATTCATCCGTTTCGCATCGTTCTCGCTTTCCGCCAGAAATATAAAATACATCTTTGCCCTTAGATTCTGTTCTTAGGATATAGCTATTATTGACGAAGATAAAGGCTATTTTATCTATCATTGGTATTTAGCTAGTTTATAAAACGGATTCAACTTAGGCATAAAAAACATAACTTTGCGCCGAATCCAAATATACCTAAATGGATATTGTTACATCGTCCTTACTATCTGTTGTTGTGCCTTTGTACAATGAAGAAGATAATGCCGTATTGCTTACACAAAAAATTCACGAAAGTTTAGCGGGCTATACCTACCAGATTATCTATGTAGACGATTTCTCCACCGATCGCACGAAGCATGTGGTAAAGGAAATGAAGGACGATAAAGTACATCTGATCGAATTAAAAAAGAATTACGGTCAAAGTTTGGCGCTTGCCGCTGGCATAGACTATGCCGAGGGCGAGTATATCATTACCATGGACGGGGATCTGCAAAACGACCCAAGTGACATTCCGGAGATGTTGTCCTATGCCGTACAAGGGGAATTTGATTTGATTACGGGTATACGTCAAAAACGAAAAGATACCCTTGTTAAAAAAATTCCATCTAAAATCGCCAACTTTTTGGTGCGTAGGGTTACCAAGCTAGATATAAAAGATAATGGTTGTGCCTTAAAGGTATTTACCAAGGACATTGCAAAAGACTTGAACCTTTATGGTGAGATGCATCGTTTTATAACACTGCTTGCCCATTTGGAAGGTGCTCAAATTAAACAAGTTCCGGTAAAACATCACGCAAGACATGCGGGTGTTTCCAAATACGGTCTGGAACGTGTTTTTAAGGTAGTAGCAGATATGATGCTTCTTCTCTTTATACGAAAGTACTTTCAGCGACCTATACACCTCTTTGGTATTTTTGGATTTTTAATGATTCTTCTTGGTGTACTTATAAATATGTACTTACTGGTGGTTAAACTGGGTTTTGGAGAAGACATTGGAACACGCCCCTTACTCATGTTCGGTATGATGTTTATTTTAGCAGGCATCCAATTATTTACCATTGGAATTGTAATGGAATTACTGATTCGCACCTACTATGAATCACAAAACAAGAGGCCTTACAGAATTAAAAAAGTGAGTATCGGTGGCACAGCCCAGTAAAACGATTACCACTATTTTAAAGTTGGTCGTAAGCGGTCTGCTTATATATTTCATTTTCTCTAAACTAGATGTGAATGAAATTACCGATACCCTAAGAACCAGTAGTCCCGTTTACCTGCTATTGGCGCTGGTTTTCTTTGTTATTTCCAAAGTTTTGGCAGCCTTTAGACTGAACCTTTATTTTCATCAACTAGAGGTACCACTGACCCACGCAAGCAACTTAAAACTCTATTTTTTGGGCATGTTCTATAACTTGTTTTTACCGGGAGGCATTGGTGGGGATGCGTACAAAGGTTACGTTATCAAGAAAAAATTCGGGGTTACTACTAAGAGCGTGATAAGCGTGCTTTTATTAGACCGTTTAAGTGGTCTTTTACTATTGTTTTTATATGTTTCGGGTTTATTTTTCTTTGTGAAGCCGCAGACGCTTGTTCATTTAAAATTTGTCTTTGGTTTGGGAATTCCTATTTCCGTTCTGGTGTTTTGGTTTTTGAACAAAAAATATTTTTCCTACGTTTTTTCCATTTTTTGGAAATCCTTTGGATTTTCAGCAGTGGTACAACTGGCCCAATTGATTTCAGTTTGGTTTATACTAAAATCGCTGGGCATAGAAACACATCATATCGCTTATTTGGTCATTTTTCTTGTTTCTTCTATGGTATCCGTTATTCCCCTTACTATTGGAGGAATCGGTAGCAGGGAAGCGACCTTTTTCTACGGAGCATCGCTCTTGGGGCTTGATGAAAATATCTCGGTGGGAATTAGCGTAATTTTTTTCCTAATAACGGCATTGGTATCGCTATCGGGCGTTTGGTATCACTTTAAAAAAATAGATTTAATAGAGTTACGTAAAATATAAATCTG
>CAYGUY010000026.1:0-1257 GCA_964353165.1 uncultured Maribacter sp. | reverse complement strand
TTTGGTATCACTTTAAAAAAATAGATTTAATAGAGTTACGTAAAATATAAATCTGTTTTTTAAGTATTGGATGGATGATGCTCCTGTTTTGTAATTTTAGTAATTCCAATGATGAAAAGCGCCAAAAATATGGTGCTGAACACTTTGTGTATAATCCTATAACTTCTTGTGGAAAAGGGTTTGTACTCTTCACCACGGAATGAAAACGGAATATAAGTATCCGTTGGAACGAATTGTTGGGAATCTACAATTTTAACAGGCCACATATTAAGGAAAGAATACTCCCATGAGGAAAAAGCTGTCATACATTCTCTGCATTCGTCGTCCGTATTTTTACCAGCGAGAACATAGTTAAAACCACCATAATCATAGGTGTAAGAAAAACCATAAACTCCTATAAGGTAGATACATGTTAGCGCTATTAACGATTTATACGCAGGCATACCTAATCGCGTAAAAAAATTGATAATATAATAAAATATGCGTTCTAAAATAATGGTAGTTCTATACCGCCCCTTTACGATAATTTTTTTTGCTTTGGAGTCATTACCAACACGGTTAAAAAAGAAAGCCAATTCCTCAAAAGGTTGTCTTCTATGGTTCACGTCTAGCAAAGGAGTAAACCAATTTAAATGTTCCAAACGTACACTATTGTAGTTATAAAGACGATTGATTAAGGTTTTATATCTTAATTTAAACCAGTTGCAAGTGTTATTTTTATAATGGGACACATACTGCTTTAGTTTGTTAAAACTAAATTCGCTGAAGAATTTTCTAATTTTATTAGGAGAAAAATCAGTTAATCTTAGAGTAAGTAGAGGGTGTGCTTTGATGTTTTTCTCAAGAAAAGAATTTATCATTTTCTTTAAAGAAAAATTCATTAACCAATTATAAATGCGTTCTGAAAACTTCTGTTCAGGAATTTCATTAAAAATCCCTGAATAAGTTAAACCGTTAATATACCACACATTACCCGCAATTGTATTCAAGTGGGGAATCAAAAAAAACTTATCCAAATTTGCGAATCTTAAATCTACGACACCTTCTGCCTTAAAAACCAGTGGAATTTTACTTAAAGTACTTATACCATCTTTAGTACCAAGCCCTTCATTTAAAAATAAATCACCTGCTACCTGTAAGTGACTCATATCTATTGCCGCTATCCCTTCATATTCAATATCCCGTTTTAACTCACCCTTGCTAATGAACCATGCTAGGTATGCGATGAGTTTTTTTCGAAGATTATCATGTGTAGCA
>CAYGUY010000025.1:41244-47676 GCA_964353165.1 uncultured Maribacter sp. | reverse complement strand
CAAAAATACAAACTTAGTCTAGAACTTCTTGTTTTTTTAGCACCAAGGCGGGGATAAGCGAGAATACAAAGCCTAAAACTATGTTTCCTACCAAACCAATTAAAACTTGCATAAGGGGCGTTTGAAACTTTGCACCCATTTCTAGCTGTGCATCAATCTGTTCCGCGGTTAACGCAGTACTTTCTAGCATTTTATTTCTTTGAAATTCCGTAGTCTTACTAATCATTTCAGGGTCTATAAAATTTGTAAAAATCTGATACACTATAGCCCCAACAATTCCAGAAATCAAACAAATACCCACCCCAACCTTCAGTGCCTGTCCAAAAGACATAAATCCATGGTTTGCTTTTTTAAATTGAATCATTCCTATGATAATCATCGCTATCATTACTCCAAAGCTAATTAAAACGGTAGGCCACTCGTTTTGGTAATGCATATCCATCGAATACAACATGAATAAAAGAACCGCGCCTATTCCGCCCAATATAAGGCCATATGTTAAGGCGAATTTTCCTGTTTTTGGTTGATTTTCTTCCATTTTTATAGTGTTTAAGGTTGATTTTAAAATTAGTAACAATACTACGCTATTTGTTACAGGTAAAGTAACAAATTATTTTCCTTTTATTTTTAAGCGAATCGATTGTCCGTTTAGAGAAAATTGTTAAATTTGCAAACTTAAAATAGGCACCCGTTGGAATGGGAGCTCAAAATTTTATTAAAATGCAAAAAGGAATACACCCAGAAAATTATAGATTAGTTGCTTTTAAGGACATGTCCAACGAGGAAGTGTTTTTAACCAAATCAACTGCAGACACTAAAGAAACCTTAGAGGTGGACGGTGTAGAGTATCCATTGGTAAAATTGGAAATCTCTAGAACCTCTCATCCGTTCTACACAGGAAAAGCTAAATTCTTGGATACTGCAGGACGTATAGACAAATTTAAGAACAAGTACAAGAAGTTTGCTAAACCTGCAACAGCTGCAGAAGCTACCGAGGAAGTAAAAGAAGAAGATAAATAAAAGCATCTTTCATCATATACAAAACGCCCTTGATTATTTATCATGGGCGTTTTTTTATTACAACTAAAATTTTACCCTGTTGACCAACATACCTATATTAACAGTATTGGTTTATGTAATTTTGTCAAAATTCAATTTTTTATGAATTATATTCTTTTTGATGGGCCAGAACGGGATAACCTATTGCCTTTTACCTTTACACGGCCGGTAGGCGAAATTAGAATAGGTATACTCACAATAAGGGAAAAATGGGAGGCGTATTTGAATACCACGGTTTCCTATTTGACCGAGGATTATCTTTCTGTCAAATATCCGCTGATCGTAGGGAACGATAACATTTGTATTAATGGTGCCTTTTTTCCTAATCCTCAACTTATTGATGCATTAAAGACCATTACGATAGGTGAAGCACTTTTTTACGAAGAACGATTAATAGCTTACCGATCTGTTGACCTTGAAAAACTAACAGACCTGACATCATTTAAGCGAGTGGATTTGCCCTCGAAACCAATGGATATTCAATTTACCTGGGATATTTTTGCTAAAAATGGCAAAGCCCTAGAGGCCGATTTTGAGTTTTTGACCAAAGGACGTGTGAGTCAGCCTATCTCGGAGACCAACAGGCTCATACATCCAGAACGCATCTTTTTGGAAGAAGGGGCGAAAGTGGAATTCAGTATATTAAATGCTACGGACGGACCCATATATGTAGGTAAAAATGCAGAAATATGGGAGGGAAGCCTCATCCGTGGCGGACTCGCATTATGCGATAATGCCGTGATAAAAATGGGCGGAAAATTGTATGGTCCAACAACCATAGGCCCTTATTCCAAAGTTTGTGGTGAGGTAAGTAATTCGGTTATTTTTGGCTATAGCAGTAAAGGACATGAAGGGTATTTAGGAAATGCCGTCTTGGGCGAGTGGTGTAATATTGGCGCAGATTCCAATAATTCTAACCTAAAGAACAACTATGCCAAGGTGCGGTTATGGAATTACGCTACGGAAAAGTTTGAACAAACGGGATTACAGTTCTGTGGACTCATGATGGGGGATCACAGTAAGTCGGCCATAAATACCATGTTCAATACGGGAACCGTTATCGGTGTCAATTCGAATATTTACGTGCCCGGTTTTCCTAGGAACTTTGTTCCGAGTTTTAGTTGGGGAGGTGCCTCCGGATTTACCAGCTATATGCCCAAAAAAGCATTTGAGGCGGCCGAAGTTATGATGGCTAGGAGGGGTGTAGTCTTTAATAGTGTCGAAGCCGATATCCTAACCCATGTTTTCGAGATTACCAAAAAATGGAGGAATTATTAGAGGGCGATAGGATTTAGCCTTTTTCGCGCACGAGGAATCTGGGTTTTTCTTAAATATAGACCAATGACAGTTGAAAAGAAAGGTTAGAAAATGGATTTAAGGGACGCAAAAAATAGTGTTGATATTCTCTCGTAAGAGTCATTTTGATTTTTAAAAGCTTGAGTCCTACTTCCACTACGGAAATGTTTGTATTTGTTTTTGACTTTCGTATTTGTGTTTAATTTGAACATCACTCTTGAACTTGAACCTGAAATCCTCCACCTGTGGCGGACAGGCCTGAAACGAATTCTTTTATGGAAATTGTATCTTTGCAACCTGCTAGTTTTAATTCATGAGAAAGAAAGTCGCTTTTTATACGCTGGGCTGTAAGCTCAATTTTTCGGAAACTTCCACGATTGCCAGGGGTTTTGTCAATGAAGGCTTTGATCGTGTAGATTTTTCGGAGTCCGCAGATATGTACGTTATCAATACCTGTTCCGTAACGGATAATGCCGATAAGAAATTTAAAACTATTGTAAAGCAGGCCCAAAAAGGAAACCCAAACGCATTTATAGCAGCTGTAGGCTGTTACGCCCAATTGAAGCCAGAAGAATTAGCCGCTGTCGATGGGGTGGACTTGGTACTCGGCGCTACGGAGAAATTCAAGATTAGGGATTACATTAATGACCTTTCCAAAAATGATTTTGGGGAAGTCCATTCCTGTGAGATTGAAGACGCGGATTTTTATGTTGGCAGTTATGCCATTGGCGATAGGACGCGTGCATTTTTAAAGGTACAGGACGGTTGCGATTATAAATGTACCTATTGTACCATACCCATGGCTCGGGGAATTTCACGGAGCGATGCCTTGGAAAATGTATTGAAAAACGCAGCTGAGATATCCGCGCAAGGAATTAAGGAAATTGTACTCACGGGAGTTAATATTGGAGATTACGGCAAAGGGGAGTTCGGAAATAAAAAACACGAGCACACATTTTTAGAGCTTGTAAAGGCGCTAGATACGGTAGGAGGTATTCATAGACTTCGAATATCCTCTATAGAACCCAATCTTTTAAAGAATGAGATTATAGATTTTGTAGCGGAGAGCAATTCTTTTGTACCTCATTTTCACATACCCCTGCAAAGTGGTAGCGATACACTTTTAAAGTTGATGAAACGCAGGTACATGACGGTACTGTATTCTGATCGTGTAGCTAAAATAAAAAGTGTAATGCCAGATTGTTGTATTGGGGTAGACGTTATCGTGGGATTTCCAGGGGAAACGGACGAGCATTTTTTGGAAACCTACCATTATTTAAATGCCTTGGATATTTCCTATTTGCACGTATTTACCTATTCCGAACGTGATAACACAGAGGCGGCTTTAATGGGTGGGGTAGTGCCTAAAAAAGTACGTAATAAAAGGAGTAAAATGCTTAGAGGTCTTTCCGTCAAAAAACGAAGAGCCTTCTACGAAAGCCAAATAGGTAAATCCTTACATGTACTTTTTGAAAGTGAAAACAAGGAAGGTTATATTCACGGGTTTACAGAAAACTATGTAAAAATAAAAACCCCTTGGAACCCTTCTTTAGTGAATACAATGCATCAGGTTACGCTAAATGATATAGCTGACGATGGCTTGGTGACAATACACTTCTCTAAGGTTTTGGCCGCTGCGGTAAAGGTATAAAAAACCTCTCGGTTGAGAGGTTTGTGGTTGTTAAATTCTGATACCTACAGGAAGCATTTCTTTATACTGTCTATTTCTTCGAAGAAAACCCGCGATTTGCGGACTCGTAGGAACTACCCTTAAATTCTTTTCCTGAAGGTGGTTTAAAACTGCTCTGATAAAGGTTTCGTTAAAACCTTCCGTAGTAATTTCTTCAGGCACTACTATTTTAGTTAAAAATACTTTTCGCTCTTGTGATGAATATTCAATTTTAGCCAAATGACCGTCTAAAGTTGTTTCATACTGACGCAAAAAGGTGTTGTCCTTAATAGTTACAATGTTCATATAGCTGATTTTAGTGTTGGTTAGAGACAAAAAAATTACGATGTTCTCGAATCGTAATTATTTTATATTATTGCATTTTGATGTAAAACTTCTTGAATCTGCTGTAATTCACAAATAGTTTATAAAAGTACTAATAAAATAGCTAATTTCCTAGTTTTTAACTTGTTTCATTTCCATGTCTACTCTAAAAACCCAAGTTTATTTTATGCCAGGAATGGCAGCCAACAGCAGTATTTTCGAATTTATCAAGTTACCGGAAGATCAATTTGAGATTTACTTTTTAGATTGGACCATACCTTCTAAAGACATGGATATAACAACTTATGCGCAACAGATGTGCGCCAATATCAAACATTCGAACCCTGTATTGATAGGGGTTTCATTAGGGGGCATATTGGTTCAGGAAATGGCTAAGTTAATCCCCGTAAAAAAGCTTATTATTATTTCTAGTGTTAAAAGTAAAAGCGAACTTCCTAAACGCATGCTGTTCGCTCGCTATACCAGTGTTCATAAACTGCTGCCAACAGGCTTAGTGAATAATGTAGAGCTTTTGGCCAAATATGCATTTGGAGAAACGGTAACCAAAAGATTGGCATTGTATGAGAAGTATTTGTCCATTAAAGATAAAGGCTACATAGATTGGTGCATTCACGAGTTGGTAAATTGGCAACAGGTAAGTCCCCACAAAGGTTTGATTCATATTCAAGGGGATAGCGATGCCGTTTTTCCCGTAGGAAATATCAAAGAGTGTATCATGGTCAAGAATGGAACGCATACCATGATAATTCATAGGGCAAAATGGTTTAATGAGCACCTTCCTGCAATTATTTTGGATTAAGACAGTTCTATTAATACCTTTGAGTGTATTAAATACTGGTTTTATGAAAGTTATAAAAAATGTCCTTATGTCCCTTGGTGTTCTTTTTGTGATGGGAACCCTAGTATTTGCGGTCAATGTTAATGGAGACGATGTATCAAATAAAGCAGATATAGTACAAGATAGCATAAAGAAGAACGTAGCTAAATCCTACCGTATATCTGCCATAGATATCCCCGCCGATTTAAATTTTGCGGGCGAAAAGGTTCCGCAAAATGACCCTGAGGTTATGGAGCGTATAGATCGGGAGTTCTTGGTTAATACTTACTGGCAATCCAATGCTTTGTTGTTAATGAAAAGAGCTAATAAGTATTTTCCTGTTATTGAACCCATTTTGGCTAAAAATGGTATTCCTGACGATTTTAAGTATTTAGCAGTTGCAGAAAGCGGGCTTACCAATGTGGTTTCACCAGCAGGTGCCACAGGTTTTTGGCAGATCATGAGAGAGACAGGGCGGGAATACGGTTTGGAAGTCAATTCAAACGTAGATGAACGTTACCACTTGGAAAAATCTACACAAGTGGCCTGTGAATATTTGAATAAATGGAAAAAGAAATATGGCAGTTGGACCTTAACAGCAGCGACTTATAACGCTGGACCGGGGGGTATAAATAAATATATGAGTATTCAAAAGGTAGATGATTATTACGATTTATTATTGGGAGAGGAAACCGGTAGATATCTATTCCGAATCATGGCGATTAAGGAAATTCTTTCGAATCCGGAAAAATATGGTTTTCATTTGGAAAAAGAAGATATGTATAACGCAGTTCCATCTTTTGCGGTAGAAATAGATGAACCTGTTACCAGCTTTGCTGATTTTTCTGAGCAATATGAGATAAACTATAAAATTTTAAAAAGACATAATCCCTGGTTGCGCGAGCCTCATTTGAACAATAGTTCTAGAAAAAAGTACACTATAGAAATTCCTAACAAAGGTTATTATATGGAATCTAAGTAGTTGGTAGTTTATGGTTGTCAGTTTTCTATAGGATATAAAATTTTTCCTTTTGGTTTCTGAATGGAATAGTAGTATTCCCAAGAGTCTTCTAATTTTAATTATAGGAGTACTAATACTTGGAATTGGTGTCTTCTTAAGAGCAAGAAAATATAAGAAAAAAGAAAAACAAGATATTACAAAAGCAGAAAGTAAATTAGAGCAAATTTATAGAATAGAAGATGATATTGACATGTGGGGTCTATTAATAACTGGCGTTTTGGTAAT
>CAYGUY010000025.1:3267-41144 GCA_964353165.1 uncultured Maribacter sp. | reverse complement strand
GAATAGAAGATGATATTGACATGTGGGGTCTATTAATAACTGGCGTTTTGGTAATCGTATTCAGTTTTATTTCATAACTAGGTAATAGTATTCTGTTTTGAAAATGCTATTTAACCACTAACCACTAACCACTAACCACTAACTTATATCTTCTTCATTTGCTGTTGCATCATTCGTATCTGCTCTGTAAGCATATTGTTTTTGTCCAGCTTTTTTGCTTCGTTTAATAACATAGTAGCCTCTCTTTTTCGCCTTTTTTGCATAGCAATACCTGCTAGGCTTAATTTTGCCATAGCAACGTCGTAGTCCATTGTTAAACCAAGTTTCAATGCTTTTTTAAAGTACTTTTCAGCCTGTGTAAGGTTTGTTTGGGAAAAAATGATACCGTGAAGATAGTTGTAGTATCCCTGCTGTTTAGTTATAAGGGCACCTTCTGGATTTTTAATTTTGGTAAGCCAATTTTGTGTTCCCACAAGATCCTGTTTTCGCATCCTTAAGAATGCCAATAAAATAATTTCATTTCTGAAATATAAAAAGATAAAGATACTTGAAAGTAATAATAAAAAGATACCATTGCCGATTTCACCTTCAATAAATTGATAAACGGCGTATGCAATGATTAGTCCAGCAAGGACTAGTTTAATATTTTTGTTGAACATGATAATGAGCTTTGATGCGTTGGTTTTGTTGTTTTCAGATAATTTTGTAAACTAAAGCTATGCGGTAGTTTGTGAAATTAGCATCTTACAAAATTAGGCAAAACCTAGGTTTTGTGCTGTACAGAAATCTAAAAATATTTTTTTGATATGGCTTGTTAAAGAAAAAAGTCTTTGTATATTTGCGCCCAGTTTTACAGGTAGTTCTGTATTACATCAAACATAGAAAAGGTTTTAAGCAATGCCCGGACAGAAAAGAACATATCAGCCGTCAAAGAGGAAAAGAAAAAACAAGCATGGCTTTAGAGAGCGCATGGCTTCCGTAAGTGGAAGAAAAGTTTTAGCAAGAAGAAGAGCTAAAGGAAGAAAGAAATTAACGGTTTCCTCAGAGCCAAGACATAAGAAATAAATGATTTTATTTTTTTAAAAATATTTAAGGTGTTACTTTTTTTAAAGTAGCACCTTTTTTTTGCCCTATCCTGAATAGAAATTACAGTTGAAAACAAACAATCCTACAAAACCGAAATAAGATATCATGCCGAAAAGAAAAGACTTAAATTCCATTTTGATTATAGGTTCAGGTCCTATTATTATAGGTCAGGCCTGCGAATTTGATTATGCCGGATCACAGTCTTTGCGTTCCCTGCGTGAAGATGGTATAGAAACGATTTTGATCAACAGTAATCCGGCGACAATTATGACGGATCCGTCTATGGCGGATCATGTGTATTTAAAGCCATTAACGACAAAATCCATAATAGAAATATTAAAGGAACATCCGCAGATTGATGCCGTATTGCCTACAATGGGTGGGCAAACCGCCTTAAACTTATGTATTGAGGCCGATAAAAAAGGGATTTGGGAAGATTTTGGGGTAGAGCTGATAGGTGTTGATATTGCTGCAATCAATATTACCGAAGATCGTGAACAGTTCAGGGAGTTGATGCTTAAAATAGGTGTTGGTATGGCACCACAGGCAACAGCTACCTCTTTCTTAAAAGGTAAAGAAATAGCCCAAGAATTTGGCTTTCCTTTGGTAATTAGGGCGTCTTACACGCTTGGTGGGGCAGGAGCGTCTATTGTTTATAAACCGGAGGATTTTGATGAATTGCTAAGCTATGGATTGGAGATTTCTCCCATACATGAGGTCATGATAGATAAAGCCTTAATGGGCTGGAAGGAATATGAACTAGAACTCTTACGTGACAAGAACGATAATGTGGTGATTATCTGCGCCATTGAAAATATGGACCCCATGGGAATTCATACCGGTGATTCTATTACAGTTGCGCCGGCCATGACCTTATCTGATCGTACATATCAAAAAATGAGGGATATGGCAATTCATATGATGCGCAGTATCGGTGATTTTGAAGGAGGTTGTAATGTGCAGTTTGCGGTTAGTCCAGACGAAAAGGAAGATATAATTGCCATAGAAATCAATCCTCGTGTATCCCGTTCATCGGCTTTGGCATCCAAGGCGACCGGATATCCTATTGCCAAGATAGCGACTAAATTGGCTATTGGCTATTCGTTGGATGAATTACAGAATCAGATAACTAAATCAACATCAGCCTTGTTTGAGCCAACGCTGGATTACGTTATCGTTAAAATTCCACGTTGGAATTTCGATAAGTTCGAGGGCTCGGACAGGACATTAGGATTACAAATGAAATCCGTGGGAGAGGTTATGGGTATTGGCCGATCCTTTCAAGAAGCACTTCATAAAGCTACCCAATCCTTAGAAATAAAAAGGAACGGTTTAGGTGCCGACGGAAAAGGGTATAAAGATTACGACCAAATCATAAGTAAGTTAACCATACCGAGTTGGGATAGGGTTTTTGTTATCTATGATGCCATACAAATGGGTATCCCATTAAGCCGAATACATGATATCACTAAAATAGATATGTGGTTCCTAAAACAATATGAGGAGCTATATCAATTAGAAAAGGAAATATCCAAATTTACCATAGCAACACTTTCCAAAGAATTGTTGCTGGAGGCCAAGCAAAAAGGCTTTGCAGATAGGCAAATTGCACATATGTTGGATTGCTTTGAGAGTGAGGTTTATAACAAGCGTACTGAGCTAAACATCAACAGGGTATACAAGTTGGTAGATACATGTGCTGCTGAGTTCAAGGCCATGACGCCCTATTATTATTCTACCTTTGAGGCAGAGATAGAAAAACCGGATGCTACGCGTTATGTACAAAACGATAGTGTCGTTTCCGATAAGAAAAAAATAGTAGTCCTAGGTTCAGGCCCGAATCGAATAGGGCAGGGGATTGAGTTTGATTATTGTTGTGTACATGGTGTTTTGGCCGCTGCCGAATGTGGTTATGAGACCATTATGATTAACTGTAATCCAGAGACTGTTTCTACTGATTTTGACACAGCTGATAAGCTGTATTTTGAGCCTGTATTTTGGGAGCATATTTATGATATTATCCGGCACGAAAAGCCAGAAGGCGTTATTGTTCAATTAGGCGGACAAACGGCTTTAAAATTGGCAGAGAAACTATCCAAGTACGGTATCAAGATTATAGGGACAAGTTTTGAATCCTTGGACCTTGCGGAAGACAGGGGAAGTTTTTCCAAATTGCTACAGGAAAATAATATTCCGTTTCCAGAATTTGGTGTGGCCGAAACTGCTGATGAAGCACTAGCACTTGCCGATAAGCTAGATTTTCCACTTTTAGTTAGGCCATCCTATGTATTGGGAGGTCAGGGGATGAAAATTGTGATCAACAAACAAGAGCTAGAAGAGCACGTTGTAGATCTACTTCATAAAATTCCGAATAACAAGCTTTTATTGGACCATTATTTAGATGGTGCTATTGAAGCCGAGGCAGACGCCATTTGCGATGGTAAGGATGTATATATTATCGGTATTATGGAGCATATAGAGCCTTGTGGAATTCACTCGGGCGATTCCAATGCAACCTTGCCGCCTTTCAATTTAGGTGAATTTGTAATGCAACAAATAAAAGATCATACCAAGAAAATTGCACTTGCCTTGAATACAGTAGGCCTGATCAATATTCAGTTTGCCATTAAGGATGATATGGTATACATTATTGAGGCGAACCCAAGGGCATCGCGTACCGTACCGTTTATCGCGAAAGCCTATAAGGAACCATATGTAAATTATGCGACCAAAGTGATGTTGGGAGAGAAGAAGGTAAAGGATTTTAATTTTAACCCTCAATTGGAAGGATTTGCTATTAAACAACCAGTCTTTTCTTTTAATAAGTTCCCCAATGTGAATAAGAACTTAGGGCCAGAAATGAAGAGTACGGGTGAAAGTATTCTGTTTATAGATAGTTTAAAAGATGATGATTTTTACAACCTCTATGCGAGGCGTAAGATGTATCTGAGTAAATAATTACTTATGGTATAATAACTATGTAAAAAGTCTACAAGAAATTGTGGGCTTTTTAATCTTTGGCTATGTGATGTTTTAAACAGAATAATACCAAAGGTTCAATTAAACCAAACTGCATAGCGTTTTCTTCGTAGCTCTAAAGCAAGTGTTTCTTCCATTTTTAATGCTTCTTCTCTAGTGGCCATTGGCAAAATATGATTATAGAGACTTCCGCGCAAGTAGAGGCCATACTTTTCAACAATTGTAGCGGATATTTTGTATCCTTTTTTATTTACGAACCCAGTTTTATGTTGCTTGAACCGTTCAGCTGGTGTTTTACTTGTCATGCCCACATATAAGCATTCCAAGGCCCCATTGAATTGTGGATTAGCTTCCCTAAATTTTCTATTTTCGGTAAATACACGTTTAGACAACTCGATAACGTATACATGGTATTGGTTTTTGGACATAGGATTTCTTCTTCTACTTCTTCTTCTTCTTTTTAATACTTGCCAATAATTTCGTTTAAGAATTTGAAGATAAAGTAATTTCATCTTAGTGAAATAAATAAGCATGTTTCCTTTGGATAATAAGAAGGATAAAAGTAATCCTTATTCGGTTTTAGGTATACCAAACAAATTGGTTATTTCCGCTGATATCGTCTACGAAAAGCGATATTGGTATTAGCCACAATTTTTTCCTAATCCTGACGAGGGCCTGTATGCGTAATACTGTAACACCTCTTCCAACGCCCTGGCTAATGACTTGTTTATCGGTAATATTATGTTCCCTAGATGGAAATCTATTTGGTTCAATTGCATATAGTATTCTGTGAAAACGGGAACGTAGAGACCTTTGGAAATAGCTTCTGTTGTGGAGTTGTAATACTTTGATTGACCTTCTTTAATTATTTTACAGGTCGCTAATCTTAAGACTCCGTATTTATCTGTAATCGCGGCAAACCCAAACAACCTACAAATTAGACCTCGGTATTTGTAGCTGCTACAACGACCTTGTCCAATTATGGTTAACGGTTTATAAATAAGGCAGGTTGGACTTTCGGTCCCCTTAAGAAGGCTTAGTGTTTCTTCTGCTTCCCCATTTATAAATAGATGAAATGCCCAAGGTAAAAACTCTAACGGTGAAGCTTCTATGTTAGGAAACGTGCAACATTTTCCACAGCCAGAAACACAGGATAAACCGGAGTCCTCTCCGAATTGAGCGTTTTCCGATTCCAATTGATGAAAAAGGGCTTCTACCAATTGAACTCTTCGTACTATGGACATAGTTTTTCACCGAAGGTAGACCTATTAAATGTAGAAAGCTGTATTTATCTTTAGTAACAAATAAGTGAGGTACATTATTGATTATCCTCGTATTCAAATAAGTTCAAATAGGTTGTCAAAAAACATACCATCAGCTATAGCCGTTTAGCATGAAAGTTGAACGTAGAAAACACATTGAACCTGTTTTAAATGACGGTATCCAAATACTTAAATGTTAGCTACCAACCAGTCGCCAACCTCACTAGTTTTATAGGACTTCCCTCCTTCTGAAAGGTCTTCGGTCACTATGTTTTCCGCTAAAGACTTGTTTACTACATCGCGAATAGCTTTAGCTTCTTGCGTTAAATTCATATCTTCAAATAGCATTGCTGCGGACAGGACCGTCGCTAACGGATTTGCAATATCTTTGCCTGCTGCTTGTGGATAGGAGCCGTGAATTGGCTCGTACAAAGATACCTTGCTACCAACGGACGAAGATGGCATTAAGCCCATGGAGCCTGATATAACAGAAGCTTCATCTGTTAAAATATCTCCAAATAAGTTTGCAGTTATAATCACGTCATATCCTTTTGGCCATTGAATAAGCCTCATGGCGGTAGCATCAACAAACTCATAAGAAACTTCAACCTCTGGGTAGTTCTTTTCCATTGCTTGGACGGTCTCTCTCCATAATCTAGAGGATTCCAGCACATTAGCTTTGTCCACACAGCATAGCTTCTTAGAACGTTTTAAAGCCATTTCAAAACCTTTTTTGGCTAACCGTTCAATCTCGAAACGTTGGTAGGTCATCGTGTCAAAAGCGGTATTACCATCATCTTTTCGCCCACGTTCCCCAAAATAGATTCCACCTGTTAATTCTCTCAGAATTATTAAATCTGTACCCTCAATACGGTCCTTTTTAAGGGGAGATTTATCAATTAAAGAGGGGAAGGTAAAGGTGGGCCGCACATTGGCGAAGAGACCTAGCTTTTGTCTCATTTTTAACAAACCTTGTTCCGGTCTTACCTTGGCGGAAGGGTCATTGTCAAATCTAGGGTGGCCAATAGCACCAAAAAGAACCGCATCTGCATTAGCGCAAATTTCATGTGTTTCATCTGGATACGGATCACCCACGGCATCAATAGCTGCTGCACCTGTTAGTGCTGGTTTCCAAGTGATGTCATGCTGGTATTTCTTGGCAATCGCATCACATACTTTTACTGCTTGATCAATTACTTCCGGACCAATTCCGTCTCCGGCCAAAAGGGCTATGTTTAGTTTCATATTGTTATCGATTTGCGAAGTGCCACCACAGGCTTTACGCTGCATTAGTTATTATTAGTTTTTTATTGCGCATAGCGCTTTAAATCATGTTCAACATTTTTTCTGTCGCCTTGATGGCAGACACGGTTTGGTCGGAATCCAGGCCTCTAGACGTAAACTCTTTTCCTTTATAATCCCAAGTAATCACCGTTTCGCACAAAGCATCCGAGCTACTTCCTGGCGGTATACGTACTGCGTAATCGATGAGCTTTGGCAAAACAATCTTAATACTGTTATATACTTTGTTTAAGGCATTCATAAAGGCATCGTACTGACCATCTCCCGAAGCATGCTCTTCATGTGTTTTTCCGTTGATTTCTAACGATAGGGTAGTAGATGGCTGCAAGCCTTTCGCGTGTGTCAACACATAAGACCGTACAAATACTTTTTGATGGTGCGCCGTAGTATCCAAAATATCTGAAATGATAAAGGGTAGATCATCTTTGGTTACACGTTCTTTTTTGTCTCCTAGTTCTATGATGCGTTGGGTAACTTTTTTAAGTTCATCTTCATTCAAGGTTAAACCTAATTCTTGTAGATTTTTTTGGATGTTAGCCTTTCCTGACATTTTTCCTAAAGCGTATTTTCGCTTTCGCCCAAAACGTTCAGGCATTAAATCGCTGAAGTAAAGATTATTTTTACTGTCTCCATCTGCATGTATACCAGCAGTTTGTGTAAATACATTGTCCCCAACAATAGGCTTGTTAGCAGGTATCGCCAATCCTGTGAAGGCAGATACGAGTTTACTCACCTTGAACAAGGAAGTTTCATTGATATTAATTTCCACCTCCGGTAGAAAATCCTTAATTACAGCTACGGCGCTAGCCATAGGTGCGTTTCCGGCCCTTTCGCCCATTCCGTTTACAGTTAGATGTAAGCCATGGCAACCGGCTTTTACTGCCTCCATAATATTAGCAACACCTAGGTCGTAATCGTTATGACCATGAAAATCAAAATGATGGTTTGGATAACGTTCTGTTATTTCTTTTATGTATTCATGGGTCTCGGTATGGGTAAGAATCCCCAAGGTATCAGGTAGTAAGATGCGCTTGACAGGTTGTGTGGTTAAAAAGTCCAAGAATTCGAATACGTATTCTTTTGAATTACGCATACCATTGCTCCAATCCTCAAGATAAACGTTGTTGATGATGTCTAATTTCTTAGCTTCTTGAAATATCATTGCAATTTCTGCGTAATGCTGCGCTGGTGTTTTCTTGAGCTGATGTTTTAGGTGGTTTAAAGACCCTTTTGTGAGTAGGTTTTGTGATTTTGCACCTGCTTTTTCCATCCATTTCAAGGAAAGTCCACCATCTACAAAAGTTAAAACTTCTATTTTATCTAAATACTGATTTTCCTTTGCCCAATCTGTAATTTGCTGCACAGCCAGTAATTCTCCATCAGACACACGGGCAGATGCTACTTCTATGCGGTCTACCTTAAGTTCCTCTAATAATAGTTTGGCTAATGTAAGCTTTTCAGAGGCAGAAAAGGATACGCCAGAGGTCTGTTCTCCATCCCTGAGGGTCGTATCCATTATTTCCAAATATCTTTTCTTCATCTATACTTATCTTGAGCTGATGTAAACTTTAGCGCTGGTGCTTTTAATGAGGTTATAGTTCATTATGAGGATTAACTTTCGGATGTGTCAATATTATGCTAGGCCTAATGGATTTATATAAAGGCGTAATGCGTAATAATACATTAGAAAAAACCTCCGAGCAAAGATTTTTTATATTGGTCTAGTTTTGGCGAATTCTTGAATATCTTCCTTAATATTTAGTAGGTAGTCGATATCATCAAAACCATTGGTCATATTGTTCTTCTTATAATCGTTGATATCGAAGGATTCACTTTCGCCCGTATCTAATAAAGTTATTTTTTGTTTGCTTAGGTCCACTTCAAATTCAGCGTTCGCGTCAGATTCGATTGTGTCAAATATTTTTTGTAAAAAATCTGCACTCACCTGAACGGGAAGTACACCAATATTTAGACAATTACCCCTAAAAATATCAGCAAAAAAACTAGAAACTACAACGCGAAAACCATAATCGTAGACCGCCCAAGCCGCGTGTTCCCGTGAAGATCCAGAACCAAAGTTTTTTCCTCCAACGAGAATTTTACCTTTATACTTAGGATCGTTTAAAACAAAGTCCTTCTTTGGACTGTTATCTTGATTGTATCGCCAATCCCTGAACAAATTATCACCAAAACCTGCTCTCTCAGTTGCTTTAAGAAAACGGGCCGGTATGATTTGATCTGTATCCACGTTCTCAATTGGAAGTGGTACAGCTGTTGATGTAAGCGTAGTGAATTTATCGTATGCCATAATTAAGTAATTAGTTGTTAGTCGTTAATGCGATAGTTTAAGATACTTCAACCCGCATTAGCTCCCTTGGATCTGTAACTTTTCCTGTAACAGCCGCTGCAGCTGCTACCAAAGGACTCGCTAATAAAGTTCTTGAGCCAGGTCCCTGTCTTCCCTCAAAATTTCGATTAGAGGTACTTACGGCCAGTTTACCCGGCGGAACTTTATCGTCGTTCATAGCCAAGCATGCAGAACACCCTGGTTCCCGCAATTCAAAACCAGCTTCCTGAATAATATCCAACAATCCTTCTTCTTTAATGGCGGCTTCTACTTTGTGAGATCCTGGAACTAGCCAAGCCGTAACATTATTTGCCTTTTTCCTTCCTTTTACTATGGATGCAAAGGCTCTAAAATCTTCAATTCTCCCGTTAGTGCAGCTTCCTAAGAACACGAAATCAATAGGTTTTCCAATCATGGAATCGCCCTCATCAAATTTCATGTACTGTAGAGACTTCTTATACGTGGATGCGCCACCTTGCACCATATCAGATGTAGGTATATCTTTAGAAATACCCATTCCCATTCCTGGATTGGTGCCATAGGTAATCATGGGTTCAATCAAGGAACCGTCAAAGGTAAGTTCTTTGTCAAAAATAGCATCTGGATCTGTATGCAAGGTTTGCCAGTAATCCATCGCTTTGTCCCATGCTTCTCCTTTAGGGGTAAACTCACGTCCTTTTATGTAATGGAAAGTAGTTTCATCCGGTGCAATCATGCCTCCGCGGGCACCCATTTCTATACTAAGGTTGCAAACAGTCATTCGTCCTTCCATGGTCATATTTTTGAACACATCGCCCGCGTACTCTACAAAATATCCCGTGGCCCCAGAAGTGGTAAGCTGAGAAATAATGAATAGCGCTACATCCTTTGAGGTTACCCCAAATTGTAGCTCCCCCGTTATATTAATACGCATTCGTTTAGGTTTAGGCTGCATAATGCATTGCGTTGCCAATACCATTTCTACTTCAGAAGTGCCAATACCAAAAGCAATAGCCCCAAACGCTCCGTGGGTAGAGGTATGTGAATCTCCACAGACTATGGTTGCACCAGGAACGGTTATTCCATATTCCGGGCCTACAACATGTACAATCCCATTTTTTTCGTGCCCAAGGCCCCAATAGGAAATACCATGTTCATTGGCATTTTCTTCCAACATTTTTAACTGGTTTGCAGATAGTGGGTCCGTTACGGGTAAATGTTGGTTGATCGTAGGCGTATTGTGATCTGCTGTAGCAAAGGTTTTTTCTGGGTGCATAACACCTATGCCCCTATTTTTTAAACCTAAAAACGCAACTGGACTAGTTACTTCGTGAACCATATGCCTGTCTATGAACAGTACATCCGGTCCATTTTCGATTTGATGCACAACATGTGAATCCCAAACTTTATCAAATAGTGTTTTTTTTCCGCTCATGTCCTTTCAATTCTAAGCTTACAAAGCTAATGAAAGAAGGAGTTTTTTAGAAATTGTGACGAATTAAAATTACGATGTTCAACCAAAAAATTAAGCATAAATTCTAACTAATATAATTCCAAATATTCTTGTACTTTACCAATTGTGAATAGCTATGCCTAATGACTAGATTTTCTGGTTTTTCCAATGTTGGGTCATCATTGAGCAGTTTAAGTGCATAAAAGCGAGCTGTTTTAAGAATAGCATTGTCTTTTAATATATCCGCGATTTTAAGATTTAATATACCACTCTGTTGTGTACCCATAATATCTCCAGGGCCACGTAGTTTTAAATCTACCTCTGCTATTTCAAATCCGTCGTTGGTACGCACCATGGTTTCCAATCGGGTCTTGGATTCCGCAGATAGTTTATGGCTTGTCATCAAAATGCAAAAACTTTGGTCAGCACCACGCCCAACACGTCCTCTTAGCTGATGTAGTTGAGACAAACCAAAACGTTCTGCGCTTTCTATGATCATGACGGAGGCATTGGGTACATTAACACCAACCTCTATAACGGTCGTGGCCACCATAATCTGTGTTTCGCCTTTTACAAATCGTTGCATTTCATACTCCTTGTCCGCCGGTTTCATCTGTCCGTGAACAATGGATATCTGAAATTCTGGCGTCGGAAAATCCCGTGCGATACTTTCGTACCCATCCATGAGATCTTTGTAGTCCAATGCTTCGGATTCTTGAATTAAAGGATACACGACATAAATTTGTCTTCCTTTTTTAATTTCATCTCGTATAAAACGGAAAACTTTAAGTCGATTAGAATCGAACCGATGAACCGTTTTTATAGGTTTCCGGCCTGGCGGCAGTTCATCAATAACCGAAATATCCAGATCACCATACAGGCTCATGGCTAAGGTTCTTGGAATGGGGGTGGCCGTCATCACCAAAATATGCGGCGGAAATTGGTTCTTATGCCACAGTTTAGATCGTTGGGCTACTCCAAAACGATGTTGCTCATCTATAACGGCAAGACCCAAATTATTAAACTTTACCTTATCTTCTAAAAGTGCGTGCGTGCCAATTAATATATCGAGTTCCCCATTTTCAAGTTGTTCATGAATGGGTTTTCGAGCTGATTTTTTTATAGAACCTGTAAGTAAAGCGCAAGTCGCTTTTGTGCCTTTCAAAAGTTTCGAGATTCCTTGGTAATGCTGATTCGCAAGAATTTCAGTGGGAGCCATTAAACAGGCCTGAAAGCCGTTGTCTATAGCCAATAACATGGCCATTACGGCAACTATGGTTTTACCGGAGCCTACATCCCCCTGTAATAATCGGTTCATTTGAGCATTGCTGCCTAGGTCTGCTCGTATTTCCTTTATTACACGTTTTTGGGCGTTAGTAAGTTCAAACGGGAGTTTGTTGGTGTAAAAATCATTGAAACCTTCACCTACCTGATCAAAAGGAAAGCCTTTGATTTTTTGCTTGTGCAGCATGTTCTTGGCAATGAGCTGCATTTGCAAGTAGAACAGTTCTTCAAATTTTAGGCGAAACTGAGCCTTGGCAAGTAATTCCTGACTTTTTGGAAAATGAATATTAAACAGGGCTTCACTTCTGGAAAGTAGTTTTAATTCTTGTAATAAGATGTCCGACAGTGTTTCCGTGAATTTTCCTTTGGTCTCAAGAAAAAGCTGCTTCATCAATTTACTCGTGACTCTGTTCGTAACACCCTTGTTACTTAGTTTTTCGGTAGAGGGGTACACGGGCTGCATGTTTACTTTTAGCCCTTGCTCGTGTTCTGAGAGGAGTTCCATCTCCGGATGCGGCATTGAAAATGTATTGTTGAACACATTGCACTTACCAAAGATTACATAAGGCGTGTTCAGTTTTAAATTTTCACGTATCCACTTTTGACCTCTAAACCAAACCAGTTCCATCTCTCCGGTATCGTCTTTAAAACGTGCGACCAAACGGTTTCCTTTTTTTTGTTCCACTGTTTTTATATGAACAACTTTACCGATAATCTGAAGGTCGGCATTACTTTTTTGAAGTTGCCCTATCTTATAATATTGGGTCTTATCGATATACCGGTTTGGGAATAGGTTCAGTAGGTCTTGGTAGACATGAATTCCAAGTTCTAACTGCAAACTTTCTGCCCTATTGGGACCAACACCTTTTAGGTATGCTATGGGAGTTTGCAGCAAAGTGGAATTCATGGGGCTAAATTACATAAAAAGCCAGCTAACCCCCAAAAAAGTAACCGTAGCTCCCAAAGGGAGTACGTTATTCGGAACGGTTATTTCTATCTAGGTTTTGAATAAGTGCATGATGGTATTGTCCAACTGAGTTTAGGCTGTAATTGATGAAAACCCTAACTTTGATTTGTTTCAATGAGATGTTATATGCATAACTGGAATGTAGTGGTTTGCCTTTTATTTACCTTTTTTGGTATTTCTCAACATCAAGATAAGGTAGATTTTGTTTCTGCAAAGGTCGACTTGTATCCAATTCCTGAAGAGAAGGCGTTGAGAGGAGTGGTAGACTATCAGTTTATAAGTATTGAAAAAGTAGATTCTGTTTTCTTGGATGCCAAGAATATGGTTTTTAACTCGGTAAGACTTAATAATAGAAAAGTAAAGTTCAGTACCATCGGAAACCAAATCACCATCCATTACAAATTCAAAAAAGGGCAAGTGTATTCCTTACGATTGGAGTATGAATGTAACCCAAAACAAACCCTTTATTTTATTGGTTGGGAGGATAACGTTGTTGGCAACGAACAAATCTGGACGCAAGGCCAAGGAAAATACACCAGTCATTGGTTGCCTAGTTTTAATGAAATGCAAGAAAAGGTGGAGTTTGATTTAAGTATTCAGGTGTCAAGTGATTTTTATGTAATTGCCAACGGAAAATTGATAAGGAAGACAGAGGCAGGTAATCACAGTACTTGGCAATTCGACATGCAAAAACCTATGAGCAGCTACCTATTGGCTTTTGCCATAGGAAACTATGATAAGCAAGTGTTGACATCAAAAAGCGGTATTCCAATAGAAAATTATTTTTATCCAAGCGATAGTTTACGGGTAGAGCCAACCTACAGATATACGAAAGAGATTTTTGATTTTTTGGAAAAGGAGATAGGAGTTCCCTATCCTTGGCAGAACTATAAGCAGGTACCGGTGCACGATTTTTTGTATGCCGGGATGGAGAATACGGGTGCCACTATTTTTTCGGAAGGATTTATGATAGATTCCTGCGCTTTTGTGGATAAGAATTATGTAAATGTGAACGCCCACGAATTGTCCCACCAATGGTTCGGTAATTTAGTAACGGAAAAAGATGGAAATCACCATTGGCTACATGAAGGTTTTGCTACCTACTACGCTTATTTAGTAGAAAAAGAGCTACTTGGTGACGACCATTTTTATTGGAAATTATATAATACCGCACAACAGTTAAAGAACTTATCCGAGACTGGTAATGGCGAGTCCTTATTAGACCCAAAAGCAAGTAGCCTTACCTTTTATGAAAAAGGTGCATGGGCTTTGGTGGCACTTCGGGAATTGGTGGGGGAAGCTTCTTTTAAAACAGGTGTCCGGAATTACTTGAAGGAATATGCATTTAAAAACGTTACCGTGACTGATTTTTTAAATCAGATTGTACTGGCAAGCCAAACTGAACTTACAGATTACAAAAATAAGTGGTTGGACAATACAATTTTTCCAGTAACGGAGGCAATGGCCATTCTTCAAAAACATGCTTCTAGCGTTGCTTTAGTGGCAGAAATGAATGCCGAATTTGAACGGATTAAAAGTGATGATTTAGATTATAACTCTTATTGGGAGGGTTCGTCGTCCATTCACTTTAAAAAGTATCTGATAGAAGAACACCATCGTGTTTTACCAAAATCGGTTATCGAAACAGCATTTGCCATGGATACCGTACCTATAAGGCAGGCTTTGGCAACTTCCCTGCTAGGCATGTCTACATCCAAACAAGATAAAGAGCTATGGAAAACGAATTTTGAGTCCCTCCTTGATGACAAAAGTTATGTGACCCAAGAAATAGCCCTAATAAAACTTTGGAGTGCCTTTGAGAAGGACAGGCCATTATATTTAGATAAATTATCAAACATAGTCGGCCTTCCGAATAAAAATATAAGATTACTTTGGCTCACTTTGGCGCTGGTTACAAAGGATTACAGAACTGATCAAAAATTGACTTATTTAAAAGAACTGGTTGCGTATACCACTGCAGTATATAATCCCGAGGTTCGGCAAACCGCGTTTACGTACCTGAGTGATATAGGAGCAATGAACGACAAGGCTTTTAAAGAATTATTAAAGAGCACCAACCACCATTCATGGCAATTTCGGAACTTTACAAGACGTATGTTGGATGAAAATCTCAAAAATGAGGCGACTAGAACCCAAATACTTAAAGCTAGTAAGGAACTAAAGGAAGATGATTTGCATTATCTTAGAACCAAAATGAAAGCAGAATGACAGCATTGGTTATTTCCGGTGGAGGCAGTAAGGGTGCATTCGCAGGAGGCGTAGCTGAGTTTTTGATTAAAAACTCGGGCAAAAAATATGATATTTTTGTTGGTACTTCTACAGGCAGCCTGCTCATTTCCCATTTAGCCTTGGGTAAATTGGAAAAAATAAAAGAAATCTATTCCAACGTAAACCAAAAGACCATATTTAATAACTGCCCTTTTGTTGTTACCAAAAAGTACGGTGTTGACGAGATTTCTATAAATCATTGGAATGTATTAAAGAATTTTATAGCGGGTAAGCAAACCTTCGGGGAAAGTGAAAATCTCCGTAAAATGATTAAAGAAAATGTTACCATTGAAGAGTTTAATGAACTTAAAAATGGTGAAACCGATGTTATCGTAACGGTATCCAACTTATCTTTAAATCAAGTAGAATACAAATCGATAAAAGAATGTACCTACGATGAATTTTGTGATTGGATATGGATATCATCTAACTACGTACCGTTCATGAGTTTGGCCCGTGTGAACGGCTGTGAATACGCCGATGGCGGACTTGGAAGTATCGTGCCTATTGAAGAGGCTATAAAACGCGGAGCAACGGAAGTAGATGTAGTAGTGCTGCATACAGAAGTGAATTACATGAACAGAATGCCCTCTCGTAATCCGTTTGAACTTCTTACGACAATGTTGAGTTTTATTTTGGACCGTATAGAAAATCAGAACATACGTATCGGAAAACTTGTTGCCAATCAGAAAGACGCCATTATTAACTTGTATTATACACCCACTGTGTTAACTACAAATTCCTTAATTTTTGATAAGGCAAAAATGACGCGTTGGTGGCAGCGTGGCTACTTGTATGCCAAAAATAAAAATGAAGAAACCAATCCAATCGAGCCCAATGAGAATGAGTGAGTTTGCATGGTAGTTTTTCCTTTTAGTCTTTATTGGGTAGAGGGTAGTAAGAAAGTAGACAGTAGTAATTGGCGGTAAAAAGTTTGGAGTGTACTTACACTGTGTTTTTAATAGTACAGTCTAAAATCAAGTAGTTTACAAAGATTATAGTGTTTTTGAAACAGTTCTTCTACCACTTCCTTAAAATCATCGTTCTCCTGGTACAAGCCAAAGAACACACGGTCAATAGTGGGTGCACTTGAAATTTCGACACGGTTTGTACCATAACCTGAAATTGCTCGAGCTCCGGTTATGTCCAAAAAATATTGCGATTCCTCATCCGTTAGGTCCAGTATTTTTTGGTTGGCAAAATGGATTAGTTTCCCTTTCATTTTTCCTTCAAAAAGTTCAGCGATTTCCTGAATGCTATAGTAATAGTCATTGATCAGAATGTTATTTGCATCACCGGGCATTACTAGATAGATGATTTCATAATCCTTAAAGTTGTGATCTTCGTACAATAAGTTGTTAAGGCTATCTTCTAAATCTTCAATAGTATCGCAAGTTTTGTATATGCTGGCTATATTTTGATGCAAGGCGATATCCTCCAAAATGTTCAGAACTTCTGTAGTATTATTTTGACTTGTATCCGGAATGGCCTCAAGGCAGAAAATAAAGGCATCGGTCTCCGTAATATCTACTTGTAATTTATTCATAGCACACAAAACTCTTGTTTTGGGCCGTGTTACACAAGTAAATTATTAAAAAATTATGAGGAGGTTAATGACTTTTCGATGCATTTTCGAAGTAGCTAAGTAGCTTTATGCAATCATAAAATTTACCGCAATAACATACCGGTAAAAAAAACATCGAACTCAAATATTCCAAACTGAATCCAAACGAATAGTAGGTTTTAATTGGTGCAGCAATTTTGAACTTGAACCCTCTGGAGGAATGCAGGCTTGAGCTTGAATTTTTGTATTTTGAACTTGAACTTGTATTGAAGTTTCTCCTTTGGGTGCTAGGGGGCTTTTCACCAAAGTTCCCCGATTTCCTTTTTTACATAGGATAGGGCAGTAGTAGAGGGCGATGTTTTCTCCATGGTTTCCGTAAGGATATCTTCTCGAAGCTTGTCTGCGGTTTCTGTTTCGCTCATGGCTGCTTTTCGTATCATCTGTATCGTAGCACTTTTTGCCGCCTTGATAATATTCCAACATTCATCTGTCATATAGATTTGCTGGGAAAGATTATGATCAAATTCGGTCTCTATACTTTTAATTAGTAGGTTTTCGTAGTCCGCTTTATTATTGGATACAGGTGCAACGCGCACTACTAAACTGGGAATAGCAATGCGTTCTAAAAATAGCGCCATACGCTCATAGGCTTGCATCCTAACTGGCAAAGTATCCTTTTGGGAATCCTTGTTCAGCAGAAAACGTCTTCTTCCTTCCTCATTCTTTGTATGTAGTCTAAAAAAGTAAAAAGCGATTAATCCCGTAACAATAGAGGGAAAGGTATAAGCAAAAAGTTGAAATATCTGATCTGAGGTCATTTGTGAGTTGTTAACGTTATTAGTACTATTTATTAGACATTAGAACGACCAATTTCATCAATTATTATATAGGCTCATCGATGAAATACTCAAATTATTAAACATGGGCAACTTCATTTTCATATACCGATGCTTAGCCATCCATTTGGTGCTATACCCGTGATACTTAAAAAATAAAATGGTTGCACTAGAAAATCGACTTCTTAGGAAGGAATAAGAACCAATGGTTTAAGTTCTGCGCTAACAAGGTATTGTAACGCTTTGCTTTTATGAAAAGCTTCTTGTTTTCTTGATATGTAATGGATACAGCAGTATATTTAAGGGAATAATAAAAATACTATCATCATGAGGAAAGGGTTATTTATTGCAGGTTTGATTGTAGCTTTTGGCTGTAAACAAGAGGTCAGGGAACAACCGGCGTTAGCTAATTTTGAAATTTTTATTGATCGGTTTAACTCGTCTGTTGATTTACCTGGAAACGACAACAGTCTTAGCAAAGATTCTTTTGTTGCAGAACTGACCCAAACTAAAAAAATATTGGAAGACCTCTTAAAGATAGATACCACTATTCTCTCCTTCGAAGATCGGATTGATTGGCGTTTTGCCCATAGCATTTTAAAAGGAAAGGAGTTAAGGCAGGAAAATCATCAATCTTGGAGGAAGGACCCTAGGGAATATATGCAATTTAGAACGCTAGGTAATGTATTGGATAGACCTGGTGAGGCCAACGAAAAGGTGGAAGAGTTAATTGAGCGTTTGGAAATGCTCCCAATTCAATTAGAGAACGGGAAAAGACAAATTGAATTTTATATACCTAGATTTCAAGAGCTTTCTTTGTTTATGGCCCAAAATGCCAAAGGGCTGTTTAATACCTCGTTACCTCAATTTGCAAAAACCACCCAAAGGGAATCTGATTTGACACCGTTGATAACTAATGCTCAACAGGCACTTGAAGACTTTATTCTGTTTTTGACTAATGAGCTCCCATATAGGCCAGAAGCTGACTTTGATATGGGAGAAAAAACCTATAATCAAATGCTGGAAGAAGAACTTTTATTGGGTTATGATGCTGATAGCCTTTGGCAATTTGGAAAAGCTAGATTTGAAGAAACGCTGTCGGAATTGGAAGAATTGGCAAAAGAGATAGATGCAACTAAAAGTTGGCAAGAGTTGGCTCTTGAGATTAAGAATGACTATCCGGAACCGCATGAAATGATAGCTGCCCACCAATTATGGGTGGACAGTTCTAGGAGCCATATATTAAATAATAAATTGATTCCAATTCCGTGGGAGGAGCGCGTGCAAGTAGTTCCCAGAGCAGAGTACTTGAGAAAAACATCATATTATGGTAATTTCTCTAGAGCAAAAGGGAAGGATGCGGATAGTATTTTAACCGCACAATGGATGATTAACCCCTTTGAAGACCAATGGGATGAAAAAACGAAACAGGAGTATCTGGTGGAACACGATTGGGGTGTAATCATTGTAACAGCCCCGCATGAATCTTATGGAGGCCACCATATTCAAGGGCTATATCAAATGCATAATCCTAGAAAGATTCGCCGTGAGAACGGACTTTCCCTTTTTAGTGAGGGTTGGGGGCTTTATAATGAACAGCTTATGGCAGAGACCGGTTTCTTTCCTAACAAAAGAATTCATTTACGCCAGTTACAATTGCGACTTTGGCGTAATGCTAGGGTCATTTATGATGTAGGAATGCATACTGGCCGAATGACATATAACGAGGCCGTTATGCTGATGACAAATAAAGTAGGCTTTTTAAAATGGGCTGCCCAACTGGAAATCGACTCTGCGGCAAAAAGCCCAGGGTATTTTATAGGCTATTATTTGGGAATGTCTGAAATTCTTAGGATACGCGAGCTTTACAAAAGAAAAATGGGAACACAGTTTACATTGGGCGATTTCCATGAAAAGCTTCTAAAAATAGGAAATATGCCTCCAAGGCTTATGGAAGAGTCTTTATTAAACAATTAGAATTAAGGTGATAAAGATGTATTGTTCTAGTTCTTAGCATCAGTTTTGGCTTGTTCATAAAAAGCCTTATAATCTGGATGTATACGTATTTGTATTCCTTCTTTAAAGCCACCATCTTGCGCTTTTACGTTTAATCGGCTACCATCAACTGCATAATTTACAATCAGTTGATTGGAAACTGCTGCTGCTTGGTTTAATGCAATATGTAATTCTCCGGTTATATTCATACCAATCACTGTAATACCCGCTTTTGGATTCGCATTCAATATGTTGCCGATTTTTTCAAGTAGTCCCTTAGAACTTTCCAATACATCAGTACCCAGCCCATTTGTAAAGAAAAAATCCAATTTTTCCGTGATAATGACTACCCCTTCGTTTACCTGTACTTTTGCATTCTCACCCAAAGTTTTTTTTGCGTTTGTCAAGACAACAAGTGCCGTAGAATCTGCATTGGAAAAGCCATCAAGAATACCTTTAATCTGCGCTTCCTTGCGCTCTAGTGTTTCTAAAGTTTTATTGATGTTCGCTGTGTTTTGACTGGAAAGCGTTGCAAAACTATTCAGGTTTTTCATTAAAGTGGCGTTCGCATCCTGTAATTCTGTTACCTGTGATTGCAGTTCTTCAGCTTTTAAAAGTCCAATTTTTTCATTCTTTTTTGCACTGGAAACTATACGATTCACAGAATCTAATTGAAATTTTAATTCTTGGTTTTGAGAAATAAGCTCACTCTTTTTTTGTCCTTGTAGACTACAACAGCAAAATAGCATTGCAGCGCAAAACAATATTATTACTTTCATTCAATATAGTCGTTAATTCGTTTATAGTGTATTTGCTGATTGGTTATCCTTTGGGTTGAGTGTCTAATCGTGGCGTCCTATCGCTGTTAAGATAATCCAAACTCATCTCCGTCAGTGCCCGAACCCCTAATAACAAATCACTATCATCTATTTTAAAGTCAGGCGTATGGTGCGGAAAAGACTCCGTATTCCCTGGCGTCATTCCACCCAAAAAGAAAAAGAAGCCCGGGGCTTCCCGTTGAAAATAAGAAAAATCTTCCGCCCCTGTAACGGCTTTTTGTATATGTATATTACCTTCTCCAGCAACACGCTTTATTGTTGGTAGCATTTGCTCCACAAGTTCTGGGTTATTGTACGTGATGTCGGTTGCATCCTTTATTTCACACGTTGCCTCACCACCATAAGCTTTTGCAATGGTAGTTACCATTTCTATCATTCGCTTGTTCAGCTTATCCTTCATATCATAGTCCAAAGTTCTAATAGTACCGATCATTTCGGCATCTTCCGGGATAATATTAAAACGTACACCACTTCGTATTTTACCAACTGTTATAACCGCAGCTTCATTGGTAAGCTCAGTTTCCCTACTAATAATGGTCTGTAGTCCGTCTATTATCTTTGCACTGATCAAAATGGGATCTACGCCAGACCAAGGTTGAGAACCGTGGCTTTGCTTGCCTTTTACTTTTATCGTAAAACTTTGTGCCGCGGCCATGGTACCGCCAGATTTGTATCGTATAGTTCCTACCGGCGTTTGTGAATTAATATGTAGCCCAAATATAGCATCAACTTTAGGACTTTGCATTACACCTTCCTTTACCATGAGTAAAGCACCACCTTCTTCTCCTGGTGGCGGACCTTCTTCTGCAGGTTGAAAAATGAACTTAACTGTTCCCTTAATTTTATCCTTATTTTTGGACATCACTTCTGCCACTCCCATTAAAATTGCGGTATGGGTATCGTGACCACACGCATGCATAACGCCCACTTTTTCACCCATAAACTCAGAAGTTACCGTAGATTTAAATGGAAGGTCGTTACGTTCGGTAACTGGTAGCGCATCAATATCTGCTCTTAACGCAACAACTTTGCCGGGTAGGTCTCCTTTTAAAAGTCCCACAACTCCCGTATGTGCAACACCTGTCTGGACTTCCATGCCCAACGATGTAAGGTGCTTGGCAATTTTCTCTGCCGTCTTAAATTCACGGTTGCCCAGTTCCGGGTTTTGATGAATGTCTCTTCTCCATTCAATTACTTTTCCCTCTATATCCTTGTAATCGCTATCCAAATTAAGGTCTTGGGCAGTAACGGTGATACCAAAAACAAGTAATAATAAACATCCTAAGTGTTTCATAGTGTAGTTTTAAAATTTTATTAATCTGTAATCTTCATTCTGTAATTGAATCAATGCGGTCATTGCGGAAAGTGAAAGCTGTACACCTGGAATAAGGTCCTCTTTTGGAAACCCTCGCGATGCGGAAGACTGTCCGCAAAAAATAACATCAGCTCCAGCCTTCATTAATTGTAAAAGTAAGTCTTCGTTTGGATTATCTACTCCATATTTTAATTTATAGGCCCTGGTGTGCGTTACATCCTTTGAAGCTTGATTGTGAACTACCAAAGCTACTTTAAGTTGTTCCACAGGAATACCGCTCTGGGCGTGCATATTTAGGAAGCGGGCCGCAGTTTCTAAACTAGTATTGAGTTGCGATACATCATCTGGAGAATTCATAATATCAAAAACGGCTTTGTATGTTTTTGTGGAATCTACCTTAAAATCAGGTTTATCTATATACCAAACCTTTCCATAGTCATTAATTACCGGCCCACTTTTTTTTTCTTGACCGGATAGGCTTATGGAAAATAATAGCATAAAAATCGGTAAAAAATAATTCTTGGTTTTCATTTTGGTCATGTTGGGTCTAATCGAGCGTTAAATATATTCAAATTGGAAGGAATTACCGCGTATTGTTTATAAATCTGAAAAACAACATTTCTAGTATCAATAGATAATGGCTAAATTCACACTTTAAAACTAACATTACTTTGAGTACTTTTTTAGATGTATTGAACGAGGCCCAAAGGGCACCTGTGCTGCATAAAGATGGGCCGCTAATGGTAATTGCCGGTGCAGGTTCCGGTAAGACCAGAGTCCTTACGTATAGGATTGCCTATTTAATGGAACAAAATGTGGATGCGTTTAACATTCTGGCATTGACGTTCACCAACAAGGCGGCACGTGAAATGAAAAAAAGAATCTCTGAAATGGTTGGTGCCTCCGAGGCTAAAAACCTGTGGATGGGTACCTTTCATTCTGTTTTTGCGAAGTTACTGCGTTTTGATGGGGGTAAATTAGGATTTCCAAATAACTTCACTATCTACGATACCCAAGATTCCCAACGTTTGATTTCTTCCATTATCAAGGAAATGGGATTGGACAAGGATATTTATAAATACAAACAGATACAGAACCGTATATCGTCATTTAAAAATAGCCTTATTACAGTTAAGGCCTATTTCAACACTCCGGAACTTATGGAGGCGGACGCCATGGCTAAAAGGCCCAGGGTAGGGGATATCTATCAAAATTATGTAGATCGCTGCTTTAAGGCAGGTGCCATGGATTTTGATGATTTGTTATTGCGTACCAATGAACTGCTAACACGATTTCCAGATGTTCTAATGAAGTATCAGGATAGATTTAGATATATCCTGGTAGATGAGTATCAAGACACCAATCATTCGCAATACTTAATTGTCAAGGCATTGGCGGACAGGTTTCAGAATATCTGTGTGGTGGGAGATGACGCACAAAGTATTTATTCCTTTAGGGGTGCAAACATTAGTAACATCCTTAATTTTCAACGGGATTACGAGAACGTAGGCATGTATCGTTTAGAGCAGAATTATCGTTCTACCAAGAATATTGTAAATGCTGCCAATTCGATAATAGCAAAAAACAAGAACCAACTAGAAAAAGTAGTTTGGACGGCTAACGACGAGGGGGCGGCTATCAAAATTCATCGCAGTATAACAGATGCTGAGGAAGGTCGCTATGTTGCCCAATCCATTTGGGACCACAAAATGAACCAACAGATGCACAACGGTGAATTTGCCGTGCTGTATAGGACCAATTCCCAGTCACGGGCCATTGAAGACGGGCTACGAAAAAGGGATATTCCCTATCGTATCTACGGTGGACTTTCCTTTTACCAGCGAAAGGAAATCAAGGATGTGCTTTGTTACTTGCGTCTTATCATAAATCCTGCAGATGAGGAGGCTTTAAAAAGAGTGATTAATTTCCCAGCCCGTGGTATAGGACAAACTACGATCGATAAGCTTGTGGTCGCAGCAAATCATTACGGGCGCTCAATTTTTGAGGTCATGGAGAACATTACCAAGATAGACCTAAAAATAAATAGCGGTACCAAAAGAAAACTGGAAGACTTCGTGACCATGGTCAAAAGCTTTCAGATTATGAACAAGAATGCCAGTGCTTTTGAGGTTGCGGAACATGTAGCCAAGAAAACTGGTTTATTGTTAGAGTTTAAAAAGGATGGCACTCCGGAAGGGATTGCCAAAATGGAGAATATAGAAGAGTTATTGAATGGTATCAAGGATTTCGTGGAGGGACAAATGGAAATTGTGGATGCGCGGGGCAGCTTGGACGAATTTTTAGAAGATGTTGCCTTGGCGACAGATTTGGATAAGGATACCGGAGATGATGATCGCGTTGCCCTTATGACCATTCACTTGGCAAAGGGACTGGAGTTTCCTTATGTTTATATCGTGGGAATGGAAGAAGATTTGTTTCCATCGGGAATGAGTATGAATACACGTAGCGAATTGGAAGAAGAGCGGCGTTTGTTCTACGTAGCACTTACCCGTGCCGAAAAACAGGCGTATTTAACGTATACTCAAAATAGATATAGGTGGGGTAAGTTGATAGACGCAGAACCCAGTAGGTTTCTGGAAGAGATTGATGAGCAATACGTGGAAAATTTGACGCCCTTGGATGGAGGCTATCGTTATAAATCCTTAATAGATGCAGATATTTTTGGCGAAGTAGATAAAAGCTCTCTGCGGCAACATAAACCGGTAAAAGGGATACCACCGATTATTGGCCAACCAAATACTAATCAGCTTAAGAAGTTAAGAAAGATTAAACCGGAACTATCGCAACCCGTAGGCAATACGAATAAAATTGATCCAAATTTGACCCAAGGTTCCGTAATTAACCATAATCGTTTTGGTAGAGGTCAAGTCATAAAAATTGAAGGAGTAGGTAACGACCGAAAAGCAGAGATAAAATTCGACCAGGGCGATGTAAAGAAATTGCTGTTACGTTTTGCGAAGTTAGAGGTGGTTAGTTAATTTATTTAATCTTGCGTACTGATATTATTTCTTTATCAATAATGGTGTACACCTGATTGATCCATTAATTATGTATTTTGTAAATACTTGATTTATAACATTGGCAGAGTTTATTAAAATATACGAAGAGAATCCGAACCCTAAAGAAATAAATAGGGTGGTGCAGGTATTGAGAAAAGGTGGGCTGATTATTTATCCAACGGATACTGTATACGGATTAGGTTGTGATATTACGAATACAAAAGCATTAGAGAAAATAGCAAGGATAAAGGGAATAAAATTAGCGAAAGCCAATTGGTCATTTATTTGTCCGGATTTAAGCAATCTCTCTGATTATGTTCGCCAAATAGATAGCGCTACTTTTAAAATCCTGAAAAGGGCGTTACCTGGACCTTATACTTTTATTCTGCCAGGGAACAATAATTTGCCTAAAGATTTTAAAAAGAAGAAAACTGTAGGTATTCGTGTGCCCGATAATTCCATTGCCAAAGCACTTGTAGAAGCTTTGGGTAATCCAATAGTATCTACATCTATTCATGATGATGATGATGTTTTGGAGTATACTACCGATCCAGAACTTATTTATGAGAAATGGGATAATCTAGTAGATGTCGTCATTGATGGAGGCTACGGTGGCAATGTGGGTTCTACGATAATCGATTTGTCTGATGGCCATCCTAAGGTTGTTAGGGAGGGTAAAGGTAGTTTGGATATTCTATAACATATTCATACAATAACAACATTCAATTACTATCTTGTTTTGAGGCATTTAAATTACTGAAACCATTGTTAAACCTATAGTAACTTATTCGATTTTAAGGGCCTTACGATATGGGTTTAAAAAAAGCGGCTCACATTGGGAGCCGCTTCATTTTGTTTTGAATTAAAACTTAGTTTCCGCCTATTGCAGGATCTTTCATTCCTTCTTCGATCATACTGTAAAACTGGTCTATTTTTGGAAGTACTACGATTCTAGTTCTTCTGTTTCTAGATTTTTCCGTTGCCGAAACTGGAATATATTCAGCTCTACCTGCAGCTGTCATTCTTTTTGGATCTACATTAAAATCATTTTGTAAAATTCTTACTACTGATGTTGCCCGTTTAACGCTCAAATCCCAATTGTCCAATAAAGCACCATTCTTTCTGTAAGGTACGTCATCAGTATGACCTTCTACCATAAACTCGAAATCTGGTTTGTTATTTACTACTTTGGCTACTTTTCCAAGAACCTCTTTAGCTCTGTTGGTGATGTTATAACTTCCGCTGCTAAATAATAGCTTGTCAGAAATGGAAACGAATACAACACCTTTTTCAACGCTTATTTCGATGTCTTCATCATCCAAGTTTCCTAACACACCTTTTAAGCTTTGCACTAAAGAAAGGTTTACAGAATCTCTTCTAGTGATGGCATCGTTTAACTTACGAATCGTTAAATCTTTTTCTTGAAGACTTTCAAGGGACTTCTCTAAGTTTTCAGCTCCTTTAGTTGTCAATGTAGTTAGGTTGCCCATATTATTGATCAACTCCTGGTTATTTGATTTCAAAAACGCATTTTGATCTTCTAGCGTTTGTAACCTGGCAGATGCAGCAGCCTCTTCTTCCAAACAAGTATTTAACTTGACTGTTGCGGAATTTAATAGATCTTGCGTTTCTTTTTGTTTTGCCTCAAGGTCCGCAAATTTCTTCTGCGAAACGCAAGAAGATAATAGTAACGTTATTCCTAGACAACCTAAAATAATTTTTTTCATAATTGTGAACTATATTAATTGTTTGTTATTTACTGAAATTTTGGCCTAAGCCACATCAAATGTATATAATTTGAAATATGTTAATTCCCTACGGTAGTTAATCTTTTACTAAAATGTTAAATTTCTTTACTCCATGTACGAAGTAAGACCATACTATGGATGTTGTAGCATAGTATTTTGTTGTAAAATTAACCTTTTCCCGCTTTTTTAGCATTCTTGGGAACTGTCTATAGAAACTTAGATGCGCCCTTAAAATCGCGTAACAGTGTTTAAAACGCAATTGAAATATAAAACGTACTGCCGCAATGCCATCTAACACTAACCGGATAAATATAATAATAAATGCTTTTCTTACAGGAAGGTTCTTTGTAATGGATAAGAGGGAGTTCCTAAAGTTGAGATATGTTTTCTTCGGGTTCATGTTGCTCAATGTAGAACCCCCCAAATGATAGACTTTTGATGCACCTACATAATACACTTTTAGGCCTTTGTTTTTTGCTCTCCAACAGAAATCCACTTCTTCTTGGTGCGCAAAATAATCGATATCAAAACCGCCTAAGGATTCAAATACCAACCGTTTTACGAACATGCAGGCACCTGTGGCCCAGAATATTTCCTTAATACCGTCATACTGTCCTTTATCTTTTTCTAGATGCTGAAAAATTCTACCACGACAAAACGGATATCCGAGTTGATCAATGAAACCTCCCGCGGCGCCGGCGTACTCAAAGTATTCTTTGTTTAACAAGTCTAAAATTTTTGGTTGAATGATGCTTGCTTCAGGCAGCGTATTAAAAGCATTTACAATAGGGTAGAGCCAATTTTCTGTCACCTCTACATCAGAATTCAGTAAACAAAATATATCTGCATCCACATGTTTTAGCGCTTCGTTGTATCCTTGTGCAAAGCCACCGTTGGTCTTGTTTCGAATGATTTTTATGGTTGGGTAATTCGCTTTCAAAAAGCTTATGGAGCCGTCTTTAGAGGCATTATCTGCCACATAAATATCCGCATCCAAAGAATATTTGATGACAGAAGGTAAAAAACGCTCTAAAAGCACTTCCCCGTTCCAATTGAGTATGACTATGGCTAACTTCAAAACATTGGCAAATTAACGGCTAAATTCAGGAATCTCCCTTAAAAAGTAATATTTTTCCTCTTTTTTGAGCATCTGACAGTAAAAATGGTTTAAGCCATTGGTGACCATTAAAAATGTAGCATCCAATTTAAAGTTATAGCGTGCAATTTGATCAAAGGTATTTTGGGTTATATTCACCTCAGGGGCTTTACACTCTACCAATAAATGTATACTCCCATCCGTATTAAAAATAACAATGTCATATCGTTTTTTTAATCCGTTTACTACAATCTGCTTTTCAATATTAATATGGCTTAAGGGATAGTTTTTGTCCTGTGTCAGATAGTTTAGAACATGCTGCCTAACCCATTCTTCTGGTGTAAGCGAAACAAACTTTTTCCTAACTAGGTCAAAGATAAAGGGCTTATTTTGTCTATTTTTGAGCCTGAAGTCGTAGCTGGGAAATTGTAACGGTTGCATAACACAAATTTCATCATTTTTTTCCGAATGGACGAAGCATTACAAATAGTAAACGATATACGTAAGGGTATTTTACGACCCATTTACTTTCTGTATGGGGAAGAGCCATATTATATTGACAAGATATCGGACTACATTGCCAGTAAAGTGTTGACTGAAGAGGAAAAAGGTTTTAACCAAATGGTACTTTATGGCAAAGATGTAACTATAGATGATATTGTTGGTAATGCGAAGCGCTACCCCATGATGGCAGAGAAACAGGTGGTTATCGTTAAAGAAGCACAACACCTCTCTAGAACAATTGAAAATTTGGCATCTTATGCAAAGAATCCTCAATTGACGACCGTTTTGGTTATCTGTTACAAGTATAAAAAACTTGATAAGCGAAAACCGTTATATAAAGCTATAAAGAAAGACGGTGTTGTATTTGAAAGTCAGATTTTAAAAGACTACAAAATTCCAGCATGGATTCAAAAAACGGCAAAGAACGTAGGATTTTCCATTCCTCAAAAATCAGCCATGCTCTTAGCGGAACATTTAGGAACGGATCTTGGTAGAATTGTGAACGAACTGAACAAATTAAAACTAATGCTGCCGCAAGGTATAGAGATTACCCCTTCACATATAGAAGAGCATATAGGCATTAGTAAAGACTACAATAATTTTGAACTAAAGAAGGCTATCGGAGAGCGTAATGTATTAAAAGCTACTAAAATAGTTACCTATTTCGCTCAAAATCCTAAAGACCATCCTTTTGTTCTTACGGTTACCTTGTTGAATATGTTTTTTACTCAATTACTGCAATACCACGGTTTAACAGATCATTCTCCCAAAAGTGTGGCTACGGCACTGCGTATAAACCCTTATTTTGTAGACGAAATACAAACGGCTGCAAGAAACTTTCCAATGAAAAACGTGAGTCAGATTATATCACATTTGCGTGAAATGGATTTAAAAGGAAAGGGCGTGGGCAGCACTAACATGAGCCAAGCAGATTTATTAAAAGAGCTGTTGGTGAAAATATTTTAATTTTATTTCCTGTCAATACTAAATTTACCAGGTCCGAGTAGGGCAATGGTAATGAATGCTACTAAATATAAAAACGCTTTTTCTTTTGATCCAAAAGGGTCTGCACTATGCACTATGAAACCGGCTACCAACATCGTTATTGCCGCAGGAATACTTGCGAATCTAGTTTTATAACCAATGATGATTAAGATGGGACAAACAAATTCACCAATTACCGCTAGGAATAGGGAAGGAGCCGCTCCAATTCCGATCGGATCACCAAATTCAAAGTCACCTGCAATAAGTTTTTGAAATTTTGGAAGACCATGCATAAGCATCATAGCAGATATCGAAATCCTGAAAAAAGCAAGTCCAACATCTTTAAGGGGGGAAGTTTTCATTTTTTTTCTTTAAAGTTTGCCCTTAAAATTATCATTTTTTCTCGTCTTATGTAAAATTATTTTTAATTGATCTATCAATTCCAAACTATTTTCGTAATTAAAGTACAATGGAGGTTTTATTTTAAGTACATTATTGTAAGGACCATCTGTACTTACTAGAATAAATTTCTTACGTAGCTCGTTTTTTATTATTTGTGCCAAATCAGTATTAGGGCCGCCATTTTGGTGTATCAATTCAACCCCTAAGAATAAACCACTTCCCCTTACATCACCAATTTCCATATATATATCTTTCAGCCTTAGAAGCGTATTTTTTAGATAAGTACCAACGTTAAGGGCATGTGCTTGTAGCTGATCTTCTTCAATAGCATCTAGCACTGCTTCCCCAATGGCACAGGAAACAGGATTGCCGCCAAATGAACTGAAAAACTCCATTCCATTGTCAAAGCTTTCTGCTATTTTGGTCGTGGTAACCACAGCGCCTATTGGATGGCCATTCCCCATTGGCTTGCCCAGAACAACCATATCTGGTATTACACCATACATTTCATAGCCCCAAAAATGCGAGCCTAACCTACCAAAACCTACTTGCACTTCATCGCTTATACAAACACCGCCCTGTGACCTTATTTCCGGATATACCTCTTTTAGATAATTCATTGCCAAAGGTACTTGGCCGCCGCAGCCCACAATAGGTTCCGCTATAAATGCGGCTATATTTCCCTGCTCTTTCGCAATTTGTTTTGTGGTGATATCGCTATAATGTGTGCTTGCTTCGGTCTCAGATTCAAAGCCTGAACCGTATACTTTGGGCATGGGTGTTTGTACAATATATTCCATCTTCCCCCTTCCACCCTTGTGGTTGTATTTATAATGACTAATATCTATTCCATTTTGTGTATTACCATGGTAGCCATGTTCTAAAACCATTACTTTTTTTTTGTTCGTATGGGTTTTGGCAAGCCTTATGGCCAAGTCACTTGCAGCACTACCTGAGTTTACAAAAAAGACTTTATTGAGTAGAGGAGGAAACTTGGCTAGAAGCTTTTCCGAGTAGGAAAGTAGTTCATCATAAATGTAACGTGTGTTGGTATTTAACCGTGCCATAGTTCGCTGGCCTGCTTCCACGACCCTAGGATGGCAATGGCCTACTTGCATAATATTGTTATACCCGTCTAGAATTGTATTGCCATCCGTATCGTACATAAACTGAAAGGCGGATCGCGACATTTGAATGGGTGCTTTATAACTTAAGGATAGTGCACTACTGATATGTTTGGTTCTTCTTTTCAGTTGCTGCTTCAAGCTTTGCTTTTTGGTTTTACCGAAACCGCAAGCCTTTCTAAACCTATCTTTAGCTAGAATTGGATTTATTCTCAGCCATTTTCGTATTAAATCCCACGCCGGCTGCTCGCTTATCGTAATATAATCAGAATCTGGCTTCTGTTTTTTGGTATGGGCAGAGTTACACACACTTGTGCACAGTCTGGCGGCAATTAAGTAATATAAGGCATCCAGTTCCTGTTCTTTTAAGGGTAATGTCTTATTGTAGGCTGATATCACAGTTGCCGCGACCCCTAAAGGACTTTCTTCGCCCATCATAACGTATGTTAATCCAATGGCAAGTTCATTAATAAGCCAAGAGTGACACATATCCCCAAAATCTATAACACCACTAATTTCACCGTTGGTTGTGAGTATATTCCAGTCGTTGGCATCGTTATGGATAATGCTTTTGCGAAATTGATGGGCAATAGGGGTTATATGTTCATGAAATTGAAGAAAAAAATAACGAACCAGATTTCGGTCTTTTCCATCGGGGATATCATCTATATATGTACTACTACTTGTAAAGTTCTTTAAGTCCCAAATGGTGTTCTTAGCCGCAATTACGGCATCATAATGACCCATTAGAGTTTTGTCTATGTTTCCTAAAGCAGCACCGAACGAGGTTTGTACTATTTTGGTTTTTGGAATTTTAGCTAAAAATTCTCCTTCTATAAAAGGTAATAGTCGGTAAATTGAACCTTCGACTATGGCGAAAGGGGAATTTTTTAAGGTATCAATACTTTTGGGAAAACGCAAATCGGGTATGCGTTGAAGTTTTTCTGCCACGATATCCTCAGCTTGTAAAATGGCAAGGGTCTCTTCTGTATAACTATATTTTTTTAAAACAAAGGTATCCGAATTCGATGTGACTTTAAAATTGATACTATCATATCCTTCCAAGGTGGTATGAGAGCAGTTGATAAGGCCATAGTATTTTTCTAGAATCGAATTCATCCTGTCCTAATTTTGGTCGTTTGTACAAAACTAGGCCTTGTAATCGAAAAATTTGAACAATCAAGAGTATTTTACCTGTATAATATTAGGAAACACTAACATCAAAATATATGCAAAGGATTTACAAATAAAAGTATTGTTCAACTAGCACAAGTAGAACGAGCGATTACGATCTCAGTTTCGGATAGTCTTGTGGGTTTGCCTCGTGCATTATTCCGTATACCTTTTCAAAAATATCTTCAGCGTTAGGTTTGGAAAAGTAATCACCATCTGTACCATAAGCTGCTCTGTGCGCTTTTGCCGTTAAGGTTTGGGGTGTGCTATCCAGGTAACGGTACCCTTCCTGCTTTTCTACTATTTCATTTAAGATATAGGCAGAGCATCCACCTGGAACGTCTTCATCGATTACCAATAATCGATTTGTTTTCTTTAGGCTTTCTACAACATCGTGCTTAATGTCAAATGGGAGCAGGGTTTGCGCATCAATAACCTCCGCGTCGATACCAACTTCAATTAGCTCCATGGCCACTTGTTCCACTATTCTAAGCGTTGAGCCATAAGATACCAGCGTAATATCCGTTCCTTCCTTTATCGTTTCTACAACCCCTATTGGCGTGCAGAAGGTTCCTAAATTGGTTGGTTTTGGTTCTTTCAAACGGTAACCGTTAAGGCTTTCTATGACCAACGCCGGTTCGTCACTCTTCATTAGGGTGTTATAAAAACCAGCTGCCTGCGTCATGTTTCTTGGAGCCAATATATACATCCCGCGAAGTAAGTGTATCAGTCCGCCCATTTCAGAACCGGAGTGCCAAATACCCTCTAAACGATGCCCTCTCGTCCTAACGATCAATGGAGCCTTCTGTTTGCCTTTGGTGCGATATAACAAGGTAGATAAATCATCCGTTAAGGGAGACATGGCATAAAAAATATAGTCTAAATATTGAATTTCGGCAATGGGTCGTAAACCTCTTAAGGCCATACCAATACCCTGACCAATTATCGTGGTTTCCCTAATTCCTGTATCTGCAATTCTAGTACTTCCGTATTTTTCCTGTAGGCCTTCCAATCCTTGATTTACATCACCGATGGCTCCCGTATCTTCACCAAACACCAATGCATTTGGATACGTATTAAAAAGTCTGTCAAAATTATCCCTAAGAATAACCCTGCCATCTACTTTTTCTGCCATAGGGTCATACGTGGGAGGAATCGCCTTAATGTTCGTTGCTCGGTTCTCATTTGGACTGTAGAGATAGGAGCTGAACTCTGGTTGGGTTTTTGCTAGAAAATCGCGTACCCAAGTGATCAAAGCCTGCCGTTCTGGCGTTGACTCCCCCAAAAGATAGCGCAAGGATTTTCTAGAAGTAACGGCCAAATCTTTTAAGATAGGTTCTTCTATAGCTATAAGGTCGTTCTTTAATTTTTTTAGAAAATTTCTATTAGAACTGGTACTGGCAGCAGCATCTATGAGTTTTACAAGCGTTTTTTTAGCTGAAATATGTTCCTCTAAAAATTCTGACCATGCCTGCGTTTTAGCTTCTCGTACCTCCCGCTTTACTTGTTTTTCTAGTTGGTCTAGTTCTGTATCGGTAGCTATGCCCGATTCTAGAATCCATTCTTTAAACCTTTTATTGCAATCGTTATCACGTTCCCATTCCAAACGATTGTCATCCTTGTAGCGTTCGTGTGAGCCAGAAGTAGAATGTCCTTGTGGCTGCGTTAATTCGGTAACATGGATAATTACCGGCACATGTTCTTGCCGTGCAATATCCGAAGCGTTTTCATATGCATGCATGAGGGCGGTATAGTCCCAACCCTGTACTTTGAATATTTCATACCCATTTTGCCCCTCATCACGTTGAAAACCAGATAAAATCTCAGAAATATCCTCTTTGGTAGTATGGTGTTTTGCCGGTACTGAAATTCCATATTCATCGTCCCAAATACTTACCACCATGGGTACCTGTAACACTCCTCCCGCATTTATCGTTTCCCAAAACATTCCCTCGCTTGTACTGGCATTTCCTATGGTTCCCCAAGCAACTTCATTTCCCTTATCCGAGAACTTGCTGCTGTCCATTCCCTTCTCTTGCCGATACACTTTTGATGCCTGAGCCAATCCTAACAGTCTAGGCATTTGTCCAGCGGTGCATGAAACATCGGAGCTACTGTTCTTTTGTTGGGTCAAGTCCTTCCATGTTCCATCTTCGTTTAAGCTATAGGTAAGAAAATGACCGCCCATCTGGCGACCACCGCTCATGGGTTCTTTCTTCATATCCGTTGTGGCATAAAGCCCATGAAAAAAGTCCTTCGGTTTTAAGAGGCCCAAGGCCATCATAAAGGTCTGGTCTCGATAGTAGCCACTTCTAAAATCCCCATTCTTAAAAGCTCTGGCCATGGCTAATTGCGGTAGTTCTTTGCCATCACCAAAAATTCCAAACTTTGCCTTACCTGTAAGTACCTCTTTCCTACCTAAAAGACTGCATGCCCTGCTGATAAATGCTATTTCGTAGTCCTGAAGTATTTGTTTTTTGAAATCTTCAAATGAAATATCATTACTGGTTTTGGAAGAGATATTCATAGGTTTTGTCATGTTGTCGCAAAAATACTTAAACAAAAGCATTTTAGCAATGATAGAACGTCAATATTCGTTAGGATATTGCTAATTTAAACATCAAATAACTGCAGATTTAATAAAATTTAAATAAAAATAGGGGTTTTTGTTGCGGATATATAACTTAAAACCATCTTCGGGTAAATAATCCTGTAAGCGTACGCGGGCTTACGGTAATTATAAAACGTATTTTTTCGCCATAGTTTGGTTGGCCTATTTCCCAACCATTGTTGGAGTGAATCGGAAAGTAAAGTTCAAAGAAATCGGTTACTAAGTTTAAACGAACACCCGAATCATAAACAAACTTTGCCTTGGTTCCCGAATTTTTAACTAAACCTAAATCTCCATAAAGCTCGATCCACCTCCAGAGGTTGAAACTCGTATTCACGGTAGTCATCCAATTGTCCGAAAAGCGAAACTCCTCATCTAAAAATGACTTAAATCCACCTTCGGCAATGATCAATTGTTGGCTGTAGATTCCCGAGTCTTCCGATTGTCCTAGATAACTATAATCAAAAAGGTAATTCGTTGGCCTATCCAAGGCGAAGTTGAAAAAATTGGTATCTGCATTGTTACTAAGAAATTTTCCTGCAAAGAACCTTAGGTTGAACTGCCTGTTACTTTCAAATAGTTTCCGATATTCATATTCAAAAGCAACCTTACTGAAATTACCGGCCAATTGAAAGTCTACCGACCAAGCATTGTAATCAATAATACCGTTGTGCCTGTTTACATACCTTGCATTGAATACACTATAATCGGGATTTTCGGAGTCGTTTGCCAAATCCTGAACACGCTCATCAAAATCTCTAAGGATATTAACATACCTAAAAGTTAAGAATTCACGCTTATCTGATCTAAGATCGTCCGGTCTCCATCCAAAACTTAAGGAAGGCGTAACCGATGTTGCCCGGGAGTTTACATTAAAATGCGATGTTGACGCAGATAAGCTGTAATTAGAGACGTAAAGTCCGGTTTTATTTAAATAGTGGCGGTAGTTAAATTTTCCGTAACCTACAAACGCTTTTTCCCTAAAAGAGTAGGAGGGGGCAAAATCGTAAACAAAAGGACGTTCTAAAAAGGTCTTATTATAAAGCCGCATACCGGGAGTCCATCCGTCATAAATATTAAAATTTAAAACGGGAACGTAGAATACTTGATTGTAATACGGGTTTTCCGAATCCTTAAAAAACGTGAGGTGCAGTTTTTTGTTACTCGAAAGAAAACCACCAAGTGACTTCCAATTGTCGCGTTGATTGAATTCGGGAATTTTTTGATCGTAGTTAAGTACGAGTTTATCTTCGTCTTTGTTGGGAACTGTAAAGGTTTCCAATTCTTTGATGTCTGTAAACCAGTATTTGGAGATTACCGAATCAGTTTTAAGTCCGAACATTGATATAGGAACGTTTGTACCTTCCTTATTTTTGATGCTTACAGCAAGTGAATCCCCTATTTTTTTTACTTTTTTTATTTTATAATCTATGCGGCTGTCGGAAGCCACATACTCTTTAAAAAACCAATTGATATCTTTCGTTGAAGCCCTTTTTAAAATGGATTCAAAATCCAGAACACTCACTTTGTTTAATTGGTAGTATTTGAAAAATGTTTTTATACTTTCGTCTACCTTTTCTTTGCCAACATAATTTGCTAGGTAGGCCAGCCCCAATCCTGCTTTGTATTTATTGGCTATCTTTTGGTTGAATTTTATGAGCGAGTCGTTGGGTATGGTCAAGGCTTGGTCTCTATTGCTTCTTGCCATAAGATTATACAGGAAAGCATATTGGTCATTGAACTGCATTTTGGCCAGGTTAAATCCGCGCAGGCCCCATATCCTGGAAAGATTGCCAAATAATTTTTGATCCGGATAGTAGGCTTCTACATACGCTATCATTAAGTAATTGGCAATAGCGCTATTTAACCATTGTTCACGTCTTGGGTCCAAGAACAGTGTTTCTTTGAGCATACTGTTCAAAGCGGTTTTCAGGAATTTCATTTCAAATTGAAACTGTTGCTCATAGGGTCGTAAAAAAGAAGGTAATTGATTTAAACCGAATAACGGGTCTTTATTATAATCCAGTTCACTGACCAATAGTTTTTTATGCGGATACTCTCCAAGGTTTGAGTGAATGAAATCGGTAATTCTATTGATGCTGATTCCTTGTTCGATAGCGCTATAACGCGGTGCTGATATATCTGTTTCTATCGTTAAATGGGGCGTTACATGGGTGGTGAAATTCTTAGAGGTCCTTAGAAAAATTTCTGCATTTTTTTGTCTTTCGCCCGTTATTTGTGCAAAATTCCCGTTCGTAAATTTAGAATCTGCTTCTATGTTCAAATTGGTGGTTAGATAAAGACTGTCAGGGTATTTAAAATCTATGGTAGTTTTGGTCATGTTGGTATAAACATCTTCTAAATCCTTATTGGGGTACAGCCGCCATTTTCCATCATATACCGCAGGTGTTAGGTACCAGTCTTTTAAATAGTAGTTCCCTTTATTGTCATAACCGTAGGTAGTGAATTTATCCGCCGGCAGTTTTACCTTGTACGTAATGAAAATCTTAGTGGTTTCTTCCGGTGCCAAAGGTTTATTTAATCTTACCTGTAGGATATCTTTAGCCGGATCCCGTTCCCATTGAAGTCCGTTATAGGCATCATCTACTACACTAATGATCCTAGTATAGCCGCGTTCACTATCTTTTGCAAGGTGAAGACTCTTTTTGAACTCCTGACCAAAACGTTTTGCCAAATCCGTGTCTTTTTCGGAGTAGGCATTTGCCCAGTCATTAAAATATAATAGGCCAAGGTTGTATCGTGAATCGTTGTAGTAGGTGAATTCTTGTTTAATATCAAGTTCCTTGGTGAAATTGTTTAGCGTTACCGTAAGTTTTGTTTCGTATTGGGCAATAGCAGGCGTGCATGCGACATAAAGTAGAAGCATGCAAAGCACCTTGATATAGTTTGGAAACACGTTCAAAAGGACATATTAAAAATTAGGACTTAGGGTATGACCTTTGTAGAATGCATCTATAATTTCTACGACTGCTTCCGGGGTGTCTACGATTTGTACTAGGTTAAGGTCTTCTGGACTAATGTTACCTTCCTTTAGCATTATATTTTTTATCCAGTCCATCAATCCAGACCAAAATTCGCTCCCCACTAGTATGATAGGGAATTTACCTATTTTATGGGTCTGTATCAGTGTGATGGCCTCAAAGAGTTCATCCAAGGTGCCAAAACCACCTGGCATGACTACAAAGCCTTGGGAGTACTTTACGAACATCACTTTACGGACAAAGAAAAAGTTGAAATCCAAGCTTTTATCCTCGTCTATGTACGGATTATCATGCTGCTCGAACGGAAGGTCTATATTGAGACCTACAGATGTTCCGCCGGCCAAATTTGCCCCTCTGTTGCCTGCTTCCATAATACCTGGGCCTCCACCGGTTATCACTCCATAACCTGCTTCGGAGATACTTTTGGAAATCTCAACGGCCAATTTATAATACTTATCATCTTCTTTTGTTCGTGCGGACCCAAAAACGGAAATACATGGTCCTATCTTGCTCATCTTTTCAAAACCATTGACAAACTCGCCCATGATTTTAAATAGTGCCCAAGAATCGTTGGTTTTAATTTCGTTCCAGCCCTTATGATGTTTTTCTGATCTCATATATTTTCAACTAAATTCTGATACAATTCAAATACAAATACAAATTCAAGTTCAAATACAAATTCAAATTCAAATTTGGGAATTCTTTTTTAAACCTAT
>CAYGUY010000025.1:0-3167 GCA_964353165.1 uncultured Maribacter sp. | reverse complement strand
TTCAAGTTCAAATACAAATTCAAATTCAAATTTGGGAATTCTTTTTTAAACCTATCCGATTTGGTTTATTTGATATTCATTTCCTTCCTCAAAAACTCTGCCGTATAACTTTTTTTGTCTTTACAGATTTCTTCCGGTGTTCCTTTAGCGACCAATTGCCCGCCCGAACGTCCGCCCTCATATCCGATATCGATAACATGATCGGCCAATTTTATAACGTCTAAGTTATGCTCTATAACCAAGACCGTGTTTCCTTTGTCCGCCAAAGTATTCAAAACTTCCATTAAAACGCGAATATCTTCAAAATGGAGGCCCGTTGTGGGTTCGTCCAAGATATAAAATGTATTGCCCGTATCCCGTTTAGATAGTTCAGTAGCGAGCTTTATTCGTTGTGCTTCGCCGCCCGATAATGTCGTAGACTGCTGACCCAACGAAATATAGCCTAAACCAACATCTTGTATGGTCTTTAACTTACGATATATTTTAGGTATCAATTCAAAAAACGAAACTGCTTCGTCTATGGTCATTTCCAAAACGTCTGCAATGGACTTGCCTTTATACCGAATCTCCAAGGTTTCCCTGTTAAAACGTTTACCGTTGCAGGTTTCACATTCTACATACACATCGGGCAGGAAATTCATTTCTATGACCCTAAGACCACCACCTTGACAGGTTTCACACCTACCACCCTTTACGTTAAAACTAAAACGCCCGGGTTTGTAGCCGCGAATGGCTGCTTCTTGGGTTTTTGTAAACAAGGACCGTATTTCGCTAAAAACTCCCGTGTAGGTTGCCGGATTGGAACGCGGTGTTCGCCCAATGGGAGACTGGTTAATGTCAATTACCTTATCAATATGCTCCAGCCCCGTTATTTGCTTATAAGGCATCGGTTTTTTGACGCCGTTAAAGTAATGGGCGTTCATAATAGGGTAGAGGGTCTCGTTGATCAAGGTGGACTTACCACTACCGGAAACGCCCGTTACCCCTATCATTTTCCCTAGGGGAAACTCCACCTTTACATTCTTCAAGTTATTGCCTGTACAGCCAGAAAGCACTATTTTTTTTCCGTTTCCTTTTCTTCTAGTTTTGGGAACAGCAATTTCTTTAACCCCTGTAATATAATCCGCGGTTAGGGTATGGTGGTTTTTAAGTTCCTCCGGTGTACCTTGGGAAATGATTTCGCCGCCATGTTTTCCTGCCTTGGGCCCTATATCGATTACATGGTCCGCGCACATAATCATATCCCGATCATGTTCTACCACAATGACCGAATTGCCAATATCCCTAAGCGATTCCAAGGACTTTATCAAGCGGGCATTATCGCGTTGGTGAAGACCTATACTGGGTTCGTCCAGAATATAGAGTACGCCCACCAGTTGGGAACCTATTTGTGTGGCTAATCGAATACGCTGTGCCTCACCACCGGATAGTGATTTTGAGCTTCGGTTCATGGAAAGATAGTCTAGCCCTACATCCAACAAAAACTGAATTCGTGTACGGATTTCCTTAATAATTTCTTCCGCTATCTTCAACTGATTTCCTTCTAGTTTGGCTTCTAAACCTTTAAAGAATTCAGCCAGTTCCCCAATATCCATGTTCGATAGTTCGGCAATATTCTTTTCGTCAATTTTAAAATAAAGCGATTCTTTCCGTAAGCGTGCGCCATCACAAGTGGGGCAAGCGATCTTGTCCATATACTCCTTGGCCCATCTTTTTATGGAGGTGGATTCGGCAGCTTCAAACTGACTCTTTATAAAGTTGGAAATCCCCTCGTAGTCTATCTTGTAGGTACGTTTTACACCCAGCGCCTTAGAGTCTACCTCAAAGTTTTCCACGCCACCATGCATCAGTACGTCCATAGCTTCCTCCGGTATTTTTTCAATAGGGTCGGTGAGCGCAAATTGGTACCGTTGCGCAATGGTCTCTATCTGTTTAAAGGCCCAGGACTTCTTGTATTCGCCCAAGGGAGCGATACCACCCGATTTAATGGATAGTTTTTTATTGGGGAAAATCTTTGCTTCGTTTACCTCGTACACATGGCCCAAGCCACTGCAATGGCTGCACATTCCTTTAGGAGAGTTGAACGAAAAGGTATTCGGTTCCGGAACAGGGTAGGAAATGCCTGTGGTAGGACACATTAAATCCCGACTGAAATAACGGGGTTCCGAGGTGCCTTCTTCCAAAATCATCAACACATTATCGCCGCTGTACATGGCCGTATTAATGGTCTCCGAAATACGCTTGTGCAAGTCTTCGGTTTCTACCACTTTAAGGCGGTCTATGACGATTTCTATATCATGGGTCTTGTAGCGGTCCACTTTCATGCCCTTTACAATATCCTTTACCTCACCGTCTACACGGACTTTTACAAAGCCCTGTTTGGCAATTTGCTCAAAAAGCTCTCGGTAATGACCCTTTCTGGATTTTATGATGGGAGCAAGCACGTTTATTTTCTTGCCCGTATAGGATTCGATAATCAGTTCTTTGATTTGATCGTCGCTATAGCTCACCATTTTTTCACCCGTATTGTAACTGTGTGCATCACCGGCACGGGCAAAAAGTAGGCGAAGGAAATCATAGACCTCCGTAATCGTACCTACCGTGGAGCGGGGCGACTTGGAGGTCGTTTTTTGTTCAATGGCGATAACGGGGGAGAGTCCGTCTATTTTATCCACATCAGGACGCTCCAAACCGCCTAAAAATTGCCTTGCGTAGGCCGAAAAGGTTTCGATATACCTGCGTTGTCCCTCTGCATAAATGGTGTCGAATGCCAAGGAAGATTTCCCACTACCGGAAAGGCCGGTAATGACCACCAATTTCTCCCGTGGAATGGTCACATCAATGTTTTTAAGGTTATGAACGCGAGCGCCCCTCACCTCAATATTTTCTTCGTAATTAATCATACATCATAGCAAAGTGGCAAAAGTACGATAATGACTGCGATTTACGAATTGTAGTTGGGATGTGTTTTTTGGGTGTTTGAATAGGACCGTGAGGCTAGATTAAACCAAAGTGCTACCGTTTGATTTTGAAAATTGGCGTTCCGAGTGATTTGAATATGGTACAAAGAATGATGTTTGAGAATAAGTTTTGTTTTAAAGATTGATGTTTGCTTACTGTGATGGGCGCCAGTTGCAAACTGGGACTAGCGGGGTAGGCCATAACTG
>CAYGUY010000024.1:29875-48628 GCA_964353165.1 uncultured Maribacter sp. | reverse complement strand
GGACGCCAGGTTTTCATCCTGGTAACAGGGGTTCGATTCCCCTACGGACTACTTAGTAAAATGGATATTTAATTCCATAAAAACATAATTTAGTTAGAAAATGGCAAATCACAAGTCGGCATTAAAGAGAATTAGAAGAAACGAAGCGGTACGTTTACGTAACAGATATCAGCACAAAACTACCCGTAACGCAATCAAAAAGTTGCGTGGGGAAGAAAGTAAGAAAGATGCTGAGGCTCTTTTGCCAAGTGTAATTAGCATGATAGATCGTTTAGCTAAGCGAAACATTATTCATGCTAACAAGGCTGCCAACATCAAAGGGAAGTTGGCTAAGCACGTTGCAGCGCTATAAGCTTTTTTTTCCCATTAAGTCATATATTTAAGTCTTCTAATCTAGTTAGAAGGCTTTTTTTGTTTATTTGTGGATATCTTTCCTAGGCGGCTAAAGCCAATTATAAAACACCCGTAGAGTAGTATAATCAATAGTAGTAGAAGTTGTCGTAGCTGTAACGAGCTGTATAATGCTTCGTTCAGCTGGCCAATTGCCAGTATAATCGGGTAGAAGGGAAAGAAGATAAGAAGTCCCGTACTGATCCATTGTAATAATTTATGGTAGTTCGAAAACGACACCCGCATATTTTTAGTTTCTTTCAAATACTTATAAGAAAGAATTACCATTGAAGCGGACCCGGTTAGAGTTGCTAAAAGTTGTGGTTTTAAAATGAAATTTTCAATAAACGGGTTGATAACGCTCACCAAGCAATATATGATTGTTCCCCAAGTACTAAATCTCTTTAATTTGGCATTTGTAGTACTTGCGGTATAGATTCTAAAAAAATATAAAAAAAAGACAATATCAAGAATATTAAAAATGAGGTGGTTATGATTTTGATAGCCATCTTCAAAAATTATTTGCATTTCATCAATACTACGTATTATTCCTCCAAATATTTCGGTCAGCAATATAAAAGCAAGTAGGATTGGTAACGCCTTTAATCTTGTTTCGTAATAATATCTGTACTTAATAAGGGCGATAGCTAAGACTGCAACATATACCAACAAAAACGTATTTTCTTTTAGCAATTGTATCAGTTCCCTGGTCATTTAGTTGGCTGTCATATTTTTAATCCTGTGTGCTTTTAACCAAAATTTCTTTTTCGACTCTTAATAAACCCGATACAGAAGAAGATGTACATCAATAGAATACAGAGTCTTAAAACCGTTTGAAGTTCGTATTCTTCCCAAATATCTCCCTGTAGATATCCTAATAGAAAAAGTATGGGGAATATGGAATGAAAAAACAATAATCCCAGAGAGACCCACCAAACTAAGTTGTATTTCTCTTTGCTCCATTGCCAACCGGTGCCTTTATCTATAAGATATAAAATACATATAATGGCGAGAATTAATGAGGCTAGTGAGGTTGCATAAAACAAGCTGATTTCTATTGGGTTTTGGAAAAAACATGAAATAAAATAACTTAGTAAAACGATAATCGAAAGTCTTTTAATCCAAACTTTAAATTTTTGTTGTGAAACTAATTTCCAAAAAACTATAAAGAAAAAGCCATAATAGAATATATCATAGATGTTGTAAATAATATCGTTAGCAAAGACCTTGTCAGATAGGAAAGCAAAATTATCCGAGTATTTAATCAAATGCCCAAGCATTTCGTTCAGAAATGTATAGGTAATAATCATCGGAAAATACTTTAAGCTAGTATCAAAGTACTTTTTGTAAGTAAAAATGGAAATTAGAAGCGTTATGAAATATGCACCTATGGTAAAATTGGTTTTTATAAAATCAAAAAGTTCCGGAGACATACAGATTAAAATTCTGTTCTAGGTGGCGGTCCGGAACCTCCTCTGTTCAAAATCAAACTTTTACTACTGTAGGAGTTTGAAGTTGAAAAGAAATTTGGTGCTAAACTTGCTCTTGCTGTTTGTGTTTTTTCATTTATAGCTCCCATACTTTTTTCTAGTTCACTATCTTTCCAATCTATAACTAGTTTTGGCTCGCCATCATCTCCTATGTAAAAGCTATAATCGCCACCATCTTTTTCTAAGGTTGGTAGTAGAAAAAGAGAATTTTGTCTTGGGTGTACCACATTCTTTCCATCTTTAAATGTGCTTTCATCTGGGTAGTTTGCAAAGTACATGCGTAATTTTGTGACTTTTTTGACACCGGCGTTAGCCGCCTCTTGATCTACATAGTCGAGATAATTTTTCAAGGTTTCATAATCGAAATCGACAAAGCGGGCAGCTTCAAACTGAGCCGAGGGAGCCCTTTCCTTTGTTTCGTAGTTTTCTATCATTGGAATACGATGCTTGCTGTAGTTGGTATAAATTGCGTCTGCTTGTTCTAAACTAATAATGTTGCTTGGTGCTTCTACTACAGGGTTGGTTTTTTGGAGTGGTTCTTCTTCTTGTGCATTTTTGGTTTTATTGTTTTCTTGACAATTAGTAAATAATGTAATTGCAAATACGGGGATATACTTCAAAAGGTTTTTTGTGCTTTGCATAGTTATGGTTTTAAAGTTGACTATAAGGTATAGGAAAATACGCTATTAACTGGGGGAGGATTCTTTAATTTTCTTAAAGATATTAATTTTGATTGATTATCAGCTTGGTAACTTGCATTTTTTGTAGGTATAAAAAATCCCGATTTCAAATTGAAATCGGGATTTAACTCTAATACGTTTAAGATAAATTTATTGATTCATCGTCATCAAGAACTCTTCATTATTCTTGGTTTGTTTAAAACGCTGTTCTATGAATTCCATGGCTTCAACTGGGTTCATGTCCGCAAGGTATTTGCGCATGATCCACATACGTTGTAATGTGTTTTCGTCTAAAAGCATGTCATCACGTCGCGTGCTTGACGAAGTAAGGTCAATTGCTGGGAATATTCTTCTGTTAGCAATTTTACGGTCTAGTTGTAATTCCATGTTTCCGGTACCTTTAAACTCTTCAAAGATGACCTCGTCCATTTTGGAGCCGGTTTCCGTAAGTGCGGTTGCAATTATTGATAATGATCCGCCATTTTCTATATTACGTGCTGCACCAAAAAATCTTTTGGGTTTATGTAGTGCGTTTGCATCTACACCACCACTCAACACTTTTCCGGAGGCCGGTTGTACAGTGTTGTATGCTCTTGCCAACCTAGTAATTGAATCCAATAGGATAACTACATCATGACCGCATTCTACGAGGCGTTTTGCCTTTTCCAAAACAATATTTGCAACGCGTACATGTTCGGTAGGCTCCTTGTCAAACGTTGAGGCAACTACTTCTCCTCGAACATTACGTTGCATATCGGTTACCTCCTCCGGTCTCTCATCTATAAGTAAGATGATTTGATATACTTCTGGATGGTTTGCGGCTATTCCGTTGGCAATATCCTTTAAAAGCATTGTTTTACCGGACTTTGGTTGTGATACTATCATACCTCTCTGTCCTTTTCCGATTGGAGAGAACAAATCTATAATTCGGGTAGATATGGTACTTTGTCTTTCGGCTAAATTAAACTTCTCTTGCGGAAAAAGTGGTGTTAAGTGCTCAAAGGAAACCCTGTCTCTAACTATTTGTGGATCTATACCGTTGATTTTGTTTACTTTAATCAAAGGAAAATATTTCTCTCCTTCTTTTGGAGGTCTTACTTGGCCCAGGACGGTGTCTCCGGTCTTAAGCCCGAACAAACGGATTTGAGATTGAGAAACATAGATATCGTCAGGAGATGATAAATAATTATAATCGGAAGACCTTAAAAAGCCGTATCCGTCTTGCATAATATCCAAAACCCCTTCGCTTGCGATAATACTGTCAAATTCAAATTCAGGTTCTTTATATCTGTTCTTTAAATCTTTATCGAAATTACTTTTGTCGTGAGTACTTCTTGGATTTGGTTTTTTGTTCTGGTTGTTTTTTTGGTTCTTATTCTGACCTTGATTTTTTTGAGTATCATTCTTGTTCTCTACCACGGGTACAGGTCTAGGTCTGGGTCTTGGCTTCCTAACTTCTATAACTTCCCTGTTTTCAGATACCTTTTTTAGGGTTTCCGTTTTCGGGACACTTGCCGTTGTTGGTCCTGTTTTAATAACAGTAGTTTCTTCTATGGTTGTTTTTTTGGCTACTCTTGCCTTTGGTCTAGGTTTTGGCGCTTCTTCCTTTTTTTGAGGAATTACTGCCTCGGCCGCTTTTGGATTTGCCGCTTGTAGGTCTAAAATTTGATAGACTAGGTCTAATTTTTTTAGGGTCTTAAATTTTGGAACGTTAAGTCCTTTAGCTATTTCCTGAAGCTCAGGAAGCTTTTTTGATTTTAAATCTGAAATCTCAAACATTAAATGTAGAATAAATTATACGTGATTTGTATTGCTAAGAAGTGTATTATATTTTGGGTATTCTCGTTGGGACAGATACTCCCTTGGTAAGTGTTATAACTGATAACGTTACAATAATACAAATTATTTTCAATAATAGACCGATATTTTTTAAAAAGACCTGTATTTTTGTAGGTACATAGCAATATTGAGTACATGATTCAAAGAATACAGACACTTTATTTGGTTTTGGTAGCCGGCGTGGCAGGTGTCTTGCCGTTCTTTGTAAATCTATGGTCCGATGCAAATGGAGCCGAAATTTATGCGCAAAACGAAATTATTATTTCTATTGTATTCTATCTTTCCGGGGCTTTGGCTCTATGGGCAGTTTTCCTTTTTAAAAATAGAAAAAACCAGTTTGTAGTTAACAGGTTAAACATGATATTGAATCTTTTTTTACTAGGATTTTTCGTTTACCGATCACTAAATTTATCCGGAGGGACAACAGTCTCGGAGAAGGGTATTGGGATGCTGATTCCTGTATTTTCTATCGTTTTTTTGGTCCTTGCAAATAGGGCTATTAAAAAGGATGAAGATCTCGTAAAATCTGTTGATCGTTTGCGTTAAACCTAACATCTTAGTAGTATTAGTGCGTTAAACCCGGGGTAGTTCCCGGGTTTTTTATGTTTCATGTTGTGATGATGTTACAGCTTAGTTTCCATAAACTATGTATTAAAAAACGTTTGCTATGGGGTTTAAGCAAACTACACTATTGTTTTGTTTTTCTCATTCTCTTAGGCCCATACCATAACCAAAACCCCGTTATCGTAAAAAGAAGTAACGCAAGGCTCATTACGGTTGTGTATCCCAGCTTTATATAGCCTTCTGTATCTAAATAATTATCCAAAATGGAGGCGTCGTGTACATTCTCAATGAAGTCTGCTCGTCTTTTGTCTACATGCAACAGTGCTCCCGTTGCACCATCTATCTGAATTCCATAATATTTTTCAAAAATGAATTTCGCTACTCCTTTATCAGGTCTAATATCAATACGATCTAGCTCAGGTCTAAACCCAGTTGGATTAACATTTTTTAAATAAATTTCTGCCTTTTCCTGTAGTTCTTTTAATGGTAACCATTCTTTTAATTCGGTAGTTGTGCCTTTATACGTTTTTGAACCCAAAAAGTCTCCCGTATTTTTTTTCCAGCCAAGTAATAATCCGGTGCTGGCCACAATAAAAAAAAAGATGCATAGCGTTGCCCCTGTGATACGATGAATTTTTCTGAAAACACGAAGTATTTTGGCTTGTTTTTTTCTGCTCTGTTTTTTCTTCATTTAAAAATGTGAAATAAATAACGTTTGTGTTTTTGGTCTATCATTCGTGTTGAAAAGGTTCGCGAAAGGTATAAATATATACGAATTATTAAGTGCAGTTTCCTTATATGATTAGCTTAGTCTCGCCATATAGGTCTATCGTTTTCCCAATTCAATGACCTCTAGATTTTTAATGTCGGTTCCATCGATTACAAATCGAAGCATGGTGCGTATTTGGTGAAAACCATGTTTGCCACAAGCACCTGGATTCATATGTAGCACTCCAAGGTTTTTATCCATCATTACCTTAAGAATATGGGAGTGTCCACAAATAAATAGCTTTGGCGGATTCTTTTGTACCTGTGGACGCGTTCTGGAATTGTATTTGGGTGGGTAGCCTCCTATGTGTGTTATTAATACATCAACGCCTTCACATATGAATCTGTTATCCAAAGGAAATTCTTTTTGTATTACGTAATTGTCAATATTACCATAAACGGCTCTTATGGGCTTTAGTTTGGACAATTGGTCGGTAATTGATATATCGCCAATATCTCCGGCGTGCCATATTTCATCGGCTTGCTTTGCATATTTTAGTATGATGTCGTCTAAATGGGAGTGCGTGTCCGAAAGAAGTAGGATTTTCGTCATTTCCTATTAATGTGGTTAAGAGTTATTCTTACTTGATTTTAAAAAAAAGAAGGTCGACTTTGTACTATGAAACTCAATTATCAAAATTTCTAAAGCATTCCCTTAAAACAGGAACAATGTATATCTTTGCTCTTTGCAAAATTAAGCCATCCTTTTGAGATATTTCATTCAATTTTCCTATTTCGGCAAAGCCTATCATGGTTGGCAAAATCAGCCTAACGCTATAACCGTTCAGGAAGTTTTGGAGCATGCGCTTTCTGTTTTGCTACGAGAAAAAATACAATTGGTGGGAGCAGGGAGAACTGATGCCGGGGTGCATGCACGTGAAATGTACGCTCATTTTGATTTTAATGATGTTGCTGATACCTTGGACTTGGTTTATCGATTAAATGCTTTTTTACCTGAGGATATGGCGGTACAACATATTTATGATATGGTTGATGAAGCCCATGCCCGTTTTGATGCACTTGAACGTTCCTACGAGTATTGGGTTTGTGACACAAAAAATCCATTTTTCATGGATGCAGCCTATTATGTTAGGCATCCACTGGATATTTCCCTTATGAATGAAGCAGCTCAACTACTGTTAGGTAAACAGGATTTTGAATGTTTTTCCAAATCAAAAACCGAGGTAAACAATCATTTTTGTACTATTAAGAGTGCCCAATGGAGTAGAGAAGAGGAGTATATCGTTTTTAGGATTACTTCAGATAGGTTTCTTCGAAATATGGTAAGAGCCATTGTTGGCACTTTATTGGACGTGGGAACGGGAAAAATTACCTTAGACAACGTTAAGGACATCATAAAAAGCAAAGATCGCACTAAAGCTGGTGTTTCTGTACCTGCAAAAGGTTTATATTTAACGGATGTTACCTATCCCAACACCATTTTTAAAACATGAGTAAAGATTCAGGAAAAGCATTTGATACCCGACTTTTCAAACGTTTAATAGCACATACTAGACCTTACCGACTTACATTTTATGGGGTTGCATTTGCCGCTATTCTTTTGTCGGTGTTCGCAGTAATTACTCCGCTCATTCTAAAGCAAATTATTGATGATGCCGTTAAAGGCGCGGATGCTCAGAAACTGCTCTATCTTACCATTGCGATGTTGATGGTGTTATTGGGCCAAGTGTTAAGCCAGTTGAGTTTTAACTATTATGCCAATTGGTTGGGGGAGTCTGTTATCCGAGATGTTCGTATCAACCTCTTTCAGAAAATGTTAGGATTCAAAATGAAGTATTTTGACAATTCTTCCCTTGGTGTATTGGTTACCCGTGCGGTGGCGGATATGCAACGCATTGGGGAAATATTCAGTCAAGGTTTTTTTGTTATTGTTGCCGATTTATTAAAAATGTTGGTTGCGGCCGGGGTTATGTTATTTATTAATTGGCGTTTGGCACTTATTGTTTTCGCCGTTTTACCTTTGATTTTATACGCTACCCGTTTATTTCAGAAAGCGATGAAGGTTGCTTTTACTGAGGTTAGGGCAGAGGTTTCCAATCTCAACTCCTTTGTGCAGGAACGGATAACAGGTATGCGTATTGTGCAACTGTTTACAAGAGAAAAAATAGAGAGTGAAAATTTTAGGAAAATCAACGAAAAGCATCAAAATGCGTGGTTAAAGACGGTTTGGTATAACTCTATTTTCTTTCCGATAGCCGAAATTGTTTCCTCCATAACACTAGGTTTGATAGTATGGTACGGTGGTTTGCAAAATGTAGCAGGTATTACAGATGACGTTGCGGGTACAGTTTTTGCCTTTATCATGTTAATAGATCTTCTTTTTAGACCATTAAGGCAAATTGCAGATAAGTTCAATACATTGCAAATGGGGATGGTGGCTGCCAACAGGGTGTTTAAGATCTTGGATACGGATAGTGCTATTGACGATTTAGGTCAAATAGAAAAATCGAGTATGAAGGGAGACATAGCATTTAAGGACGTACGTTTCGGTTATTTGGAAGACGAAGAAGTACTGCATGGTATTTCTTTTGATGTTAAGGCTGGGCAAACTATCGCAATTGTTGGGGCTACCGGTGCGGGGAAATCAACCATCATTAACCTGTTAAACCGTTTTTATGAAATTAACTCTGGAGTAATTAGTATCGATGGTACAGATATAAAAAAGTATAAGTTAGCTTCTCTTCGATCTCATATAGCAGTTGTGCTACAAGATGTTTTTTTATTTGCAGATACTATTGCGAATAATATTTCTTTAAAGAATCCAGATATTAATATTGCAGATATAGAGGCCGCAGCTAAAGCAATTGGGGTAGATGAATTTATATCTAGTCTTCCAGGTGGTTATATGTATAACGTTAAAGAAAGAGGTACAATGCTCTCTAGTGGCCAGCGGCAGTTGATCGCATTTCTAAGAGCCTATGTTAGTAATCCTAGTATTTTGGTATTGGACGAAGCTACGTCCTCTGTTGATACGTACTCTGAGCAGCTCATACAGAAAGCTACCGATAAAATTACTGAAGGGCGCACATCTATAGTAATTGCACATCGTTTAGGCACTATTAAAAAGGCAGACAAAATTATTGTTATGGATGCTGGTAAAATAGTTGAAACAGGCACGCATGAAGAATTGTTGAAAAAAGAAGGCTATTATAATAGTCTATATGAAGCACAATTTTTGGCCGAAGAAGTTGCTTAATTTCTTATTTTGTAGGTGCTAAATTTGCAAAAGTATCTGTAAAAAAAGCCATATATAGTGCAGCTATAATGATAATGATAAAAAACACTGATCCTAGAATAACCAAGAAAAATAATAGTTTTAATATGGTTTGTTTCAGGTTTAGTTGAAATATTTTTTTGAAGATATAACTGAAATACAAAATTTGAAAAATTCCATTTATAGTGGCAGTGTAGTATATTAGTTGGGAGTTCCAGATGAGTGAAATATATAATAAATTTACGCAAATAGACATTTGAGAATATCCATAAATGTTCATTACAAAATGCTCACTAAGATTAAATTCTTTTTTATTTATAAAAACTAGTCTTGATATTAACGCTAAAAAAGGTAACATTAGGATGTAGAAAATATTTTGGTATTCGAACAGATAATCCTGAAATTTTTTACCTAGTTCCATACCAAATTTATCAGAGTCACTCATGTTTTCAACATTCATAGAATTAAACTGATAATCCATAGCCTCAGGAAAAAATTGTTTGTTCAAGAATATAAATAAGCCACCAAGCATTACTGCAATTGTAAAGTAACTAATAGGATTTAGATATTTTTTTCTAACACCCGTTATATATCCTAAGATTACTTTGTCCGGTTTAGTGAATAGGTGTAGGAACGTATGTAAAAAGGTATTGTCAATATTAAAAAATCGTTCAACAGCATCATACCACAAATTCTTTACTGTTATTCTATTTCGAATAACTTTAGCTCCGCAATCGGGGCAGTAACTGTAATCTGTTCTTAAAGAGTTAGAGCAATTTTTACAGTCCATTTTAAGATATTAAATCTTGTTTAAGCATACTACCTAGTTGAGTTAGCGAATCGTACAGCACAAATTCTCCATTCTTTATATAAGAGATTAATCCCGTTTCTTCACTTACAACCAAGCTAAGTGCATCTGTTTTTTCTGTAATACCTACAGCTGCTCGGTGGCGTAAGCCAAATCGTAAGGGTATATTACGTTCGTTAGATACTGGTAAAATTACTCTAGTTGCTACAATATAATTATCTACTATAACCGCAGCACCGTCATGTAGGGGACTATTTTTGTAGAAAATACTTTCTATAATGGGCTGGTTAATTTCTATGTTCATTCGGTCTCCTGAACTTTTTATGAAATCCAGAGAATTGTTTCGTTCCAGCACCAAAATAGCACCAGTCTTGGAACTTGCCATCTTATCACAGGCCTTTAAAATTGCATCTACATCTATGCTTGTAGTAAGACCTTCCTGTTTTAAAAATTTAAAATGCTTAATGAAATTACGTTTGTTAGCAAAATTGGTAGAGCCTATCATTAAAAGGAACTTCCGTATTTCTTGTTGAAATACAATAATCAAAGCGATAAGGCCTACTTGCATAAATGCACCTACAATACTGCTAATCATCTCCATTCCTAAAAGCTCGGTCAGCTTCCAAAATGCCCAAACAATAACGATTCCTATAAAGATATTAATGGCCACAGAACCGCGTACCAGTTTGTATATGTAATACAATAGCACTGCTACCAGCACTATATCTAGGATGTCGGTTATTTTAAAATCGATGAAATTGAAAAAATCCAAGAAATGCCTTTTTTGTAAAATTAACAAAATTTGAGGTAGAACAGCGAGGTAAACTTTCTAAGATGTAAGCTGCACATAAAGTTTTACACATTCCATAGCTTCCTTAACATCGTGCACACGCAAAAGGTTCGCTCCTTTTGTTAGCGAAATCATATGTAAAGCAGTGGTTCCGTTTAAAGCATTCGCAGCGTCCGTGTCTAGGAGTTTATATATCATCGATTTTCTGCTGACCCCAACTAGAAGGGGTAGGTCCATAACTTTTAGACCATCCATTTGTCTTAATAAGTCATAGTTCTGTTCCAAGGTCTTTGCGAATCCAAATCCAGGATCTATGATTACATCGTTAATCCTTTTTTCTCGGATTAGGGCTAGCCTTTCAGAAAAGAAAAGTAAAATATCTTGAACAAGGTGTTGGTAATAGGTTTGTTGCTGCATAGTCTTTGGTGTGCCACGCATATGCATCATTATATAAGGAACCTTCAAATCTGCCACGGTATCCAATAACGAGTCGTCTCGGAGGCCGGCCGATATATCATTTACTATAGCCGCGCCTCGCGCTACACATTCCTTTGCGACTTTTCCTCTATATGTGTCTACAGATATTAAAATACCGGGAAAATTTTTCACAACCAGTTCCACTATTGGTGTGATCCGTTTTAATTCCAAGACTTCGGAAACTTCATCCGCACCCGGTTTTGAACTATAGGCTCCAATGTCGATAAAACTTGCGCCTTGTAGCAACATTTTTTCAACTTGTTTTAAAATGGCATTCTCATCCTTGAATTTGCCCCCATCGAAAAACGAATCTGGAGTTACGTTTAAAATACCCATTATCTTGGGTGTTTTTAGATCAATAAGTTCTCCTTTGCAGTTAATGGTCATCTATCTATTAAGTTATGACAAGGGCTAAAACCTAAGTTTAAACCTAGGGTCTTGATGGTTACAAAATTTTAGGCGAAATTTACACAAATTACAAGAAGTACATGCAAGCTACAGCGGAACAATACGATTCGGTGATTAAAATTTGTCGCGAATTATATCAAAAGAAAATGTTGGACTACGGCTGTGCTTGGCGCATTTTACGTTTGCCCTCACTAACAGATCAAATTTTCATTAAAGCGCAGCGGATTAGAGGACTGCAACAAAACGAAGTGCATAAAATAGATGAGGATGAAAAGTCCGAATTTATAGGCATTGTAAATTATTCCATAATGGCATTGATACAGATAGAACTTGGTGTGGCGGACCAACCCGATTTGAACCCGGAAAAAGCTATTGAGCTTTATCAAAAACATAGCACCGAAACCAAAGAGCTCATGCTCAATAAAAACCATGATTATGGAGAAGCATGGCGCGATATGCGGGTGAGTTCCTTAACCGATTTAATTTTACAGAAATTATTAAGGGTAAAGACTATTGAAGACAATAAAGGTAAAACCTTGGTCAGTGAAGGTATCGATGCAAATTATCAGGATATGATAAACTACGCGGTATTCGCTTTGATACATTTAGGTTTAGCAAATAAAACGATATAATGGTATGAGACATGTTATAGGCTTGGTACGAATTTTTGTGGGATTGCTGTTCATTGTTAGTGGTTTTATAAAGCTGAATGATCCCGTTGGCTTCTCTTTTAAGCTTGAAGAATATTTTAGTCCGAGCGTTTTGGATTTGGGTATTTTTATACCGTATGCTTTGGCGATTTCTATATTGGTGGTCATTTTAGAGGTAATCTTGGGCGTAATGCTTCTTATCGGATACAAGGTTAAATTTACCCTGTGGAGTCTATTGGCAATGATTGTTTTCTTCACATTTTTAACGTTTTATTCCGCCTATTTTAACAAAGTGACAGATTGCGGATGTTTTGGGGATGCTATTAAATTAACTCCATGGGAATCTTTTACTAAGGATATTGTTTTACTGATACTCATACTTATACTGTTTTTGGGTAAAAAATATATTACCCCCTTTTTTGGTTCAAAAGGCGAAAAAATTATTATGGCATTATCGCTTGTGGCTTGCGTAGGTTATGCCTATCACGTATTAAATCATTTGCCTGTTATTGATTTCCGACCTTACGAAATAGGAAAGAATATTGAAGAAGGTATGACCGTGCCTGAGGGAGCACCGCAGGCGATATACGATTATGCTTGGGAGTTTAAAGTAAACGGCAATAAGGAAATAATAGTGACCAATGGTGATTATCCAACCGTTGGCGGGGAGTTCATTGGTGTTGAAACAACAGAGGTTCAAAAAGGCTACGAACCACCGGTTCATGATTTTACCATTGAGCAAGACGGGGAAGATTTTGCAGCTTCTCTATTACAGGAACCTAAATTGGTAATGGTGATTTCCTATGACTTACGAAAAGCTAACACTACCATTTTTTCGGAGATCAAGAATATAACGGATACGGCTTTGGCTAAAGGCTATAAGGTCATTGGGATGTCCGCTTCAGGACCTGATCAAACAGCTGACCTAGTTACCGAGTTTGGATTGGATTTTAGTTTTTATTTTACGGATGAAACTACGCTTAAAACTATAGTGAGGTCTAATCCTGGTGTGTTAGTGCTAGAGAAAGGAACTATAAAACAGAAAGTACATTATAACGATTTAGAGGAATTGATATTTCAATAAGTCGAATATCGGTGGAGAACAAGAACTAATTAGGATCACAAAGAATATATAGAATATGAGAAGTAAAATAGTAGCAGGAAACTGGAAAATGAACAAAACTTTAGCAGAAACAGAAACACTTTTAGCTGAACTTGCGGCAAAATTACCGGATACAAATGCTGAAGTAATGGTGGCGCCGGCTTACGTTAATTTAGCGGGTGCAGTTCACACTTTACAAGCATCCAAGATAGAAGTCATAACTCAAAACATGCATTTTGCTGTAAGTGGCGCCTACACAGGTGAGATTTCTGCAGATATGCTTTTAGATATAGGAGTTGATACTGCTATTATAGGACATTCGGAAAGAAGAGCTTATTTTGGTGAGACAGATGAAATTTTGGCTAAGAAAGTAGTTGCTGCTTTAGATAAAGGAATCCGTGTGATGTTTTGTTTTGGTGAGGAATTGGAAGACCGGACATCTGGAAACCATTTTAAAGTGGTAGAAAGTCAACTCAAGAACGCTTTATTTTTTTTAGATGCTTCTGCATGGTCAAAAATTATATTAGCCTATGAGCCGGTTTGGGCAATAGGAACAGGAGAAACCGCTTCTCCGGAGCAAGCTCAGGAAATGCATGCATTTATAAGAAAAACAATTGGCGAGGCTTTTAATAGCGCCATAGCCAATGGAGTGTCTATTTTGTACGGAGGAAGCGTAAAACCCGGAAATGCAGTAGAGATTTTTTCTAAGCCAGATGTAGATGGTGGTCTTATTGGAGGGGCTTCTTTAATTGCAGATGATTTTATAGCTATTATAAAGGCTATTTAGAATCGTAAAATTACAGTTTAGTTGAGGCTTTCTTAAACTTCATAACGAAGCGGATTCAAAGTTGACTAAAGCATCTTGGATTCGCTTTGCTAATGTAATGGCAAATGCCAAACGTATCGAACCAAAGAAATGAGTAACACCATTTATATTGAGTACAACTTCACGGTAACGCCTCCACAACCTGCATCCGATATTCTTATCGCTGAGCTAGGGGAGGTCGGTTTTGAAAGTTTTGTAGAGGAGGAGCACGGTATTCTTGCCTATATACAGCAAAAAGATTGGTATGAATCTATCTTAGATTCTTTATTAATTTTAAAGAACCCTCTTTTTAACATCACCTTTGAAAGGAGAGAGATAGAGCAAGAGAATTGGAATGCTACTTGGGAGCAAAATTTTCAGCCGATTCTTGTAGATGGTATATGCATGGTAAGGGCACCATTTCATGAAAAAAAGGAGGTAGCCTATGATATTGTTATAGAGCCAAAAATGAGTTTTGGTACCGGTCATCATGAAACAACGCATATGATGCTGCAGCATATTTTAGACATGGAGTTTCAGGGTAAGGCGGTTTTGGACATGGGCAGTGGAACGGGAGTATTAGCTATTTTAGCAGCTATGCGAGGGGCCTCGTCCGTAGACGCGATCGATATAGATAACTGGTGCTATCTGAACGCAAAAGAAAATATAGTCCGTAATGATGTGGGTTACATCAATGTATACGAGGGTGATGCGCGTCTTTTAGAATTACAGCGTTTTGATGTTATCATAGCTAACATTAATCGTAATATACTTTTGGAGGATATACCAAAATATGTTCGCTGTTTAGAGCCAAACGGAGTCCTTTTGTTAAGTGGTTTTTATAAAGAAGATTTGAATCTCATCAGTCGAGAATGTACTAAGCAAGGATTAATGTTCGAAAAAAATCTCGAAAAAAATAATTGGGTTGCCGCAAAATATGTATTTTAGAGTAAAGTAAAAATGGAAAACGATGAGCACTAGAGAGCAAATTTCCGAAGAGCTATTGGTAGCCGAAGAAACGGTAAAGCAAAATGAAATAGTACTCTTTAATGACGAGGTTAATACATTTGACCATGTTATAGAGACCCTTATTTCCGTTTGTGACCATACCCCTGAACAAGCCGAGCAATGTTCCTTAATAGTGCATTATAAAGGAAAGTGTACCGTAAAGACCGGGGAATATAAAGATTTGGAGCCACGCTGCGCCAGCCTACTAAGTGCGGGCTTAAGTGCTGAGATTGTTTAGTCGGTTATACGCTAATGTTGACGTAAGGACATTTTCTTTTCCTATATTTAAGCAATACCATAATTAAAGCTTGATATTGCAAAGACTACTTATTTTAATCCTGATAGTCACTCTTGGGGCCTATGCTCAGGAGTTGCCACCCATACAGAATTTTTCACCGTTGGATTATGATGGCGAAAATCAGAATTGGGCCATTGCCCAAGGTGATGACAATCATATTTATATAGCTAACAACCATTCTCTGCTAGAGTACAATGGGGTAACTTGGCGCAAGTATTTATCGCCCAATAATAGTATTATTCGTTCTGTACATGGGGTAGATGAGCGCCTATTTACGGGGCAATATATGGAATTCGGATATTGGCAGAGAAACGATTTTGGAGCGCTTGATTATACTTCTATTTCGGATGCGCTACCGATGCCAATGGTGGAAGATGAAGAATTTTGGAATATTATTACCTTAGGTGACTGGATGCTGTTCCAATCTTTAGATCGCATTTATAGTTACAACTTACTGTCAAAACAGTTTAGGTTGATAGAGGCTAAAACTACCAAAGCCCATATGTTTAATGTAAACGGGTCTATCTACTTTCAGAATCAGGAGAAACATGTTTTTAAGATTGAGAATGGAGAAGCCGTACTTGCTATAGAATCAGAGCGTTTGGATGGTAAGACCGTTGTAGGGATGTACAACGAGTTGAACAGCTTAGTTGTCATATTGGAAAATGCCACATTTTTACGGTTTTCGGATAACGAGGTGGTGAATATGGATACGAAGTCCTTAAAATCAACAGGGGATATTGTTGTATATACTACAGAAAAATTGAAGGATGGTTCCTATGTGTTGGGAACAATTTCTGACGGACTGTATCAAATAGATACCAATGGGGATTTAATTAGAAGTATCAATAGGAGGAACGGTCTCAATAACAATACAATTCTCTCCCTTTTTCAAGACTCGGATGAAAATCTTTGGTTGGGCTTGGATAACGGTATAAGTGTTGTTAACCTAAACTCACCTTTTAACGAATACATAGATAACAGCGGTAAACTGGGCTTGGTATATGCCTCCAAATTGTTTGATAATAAACTATATTTGGGTACAAATCAGGGTTTGTTCGCTAGGGAAATACGTACAGACGTAGAGTTTGAGCTCATAAGGGGTACGGAAGGTCAGGTTTGGAGTTTAGACACCTTTGATGGTTATTTACTTTGTGGACATAACAACGGCACTTATCTTATAAAGAATAATCAAGCGGATCTCATTTCTAACCTTCCAGGTACCTGGGGAATAAAAAGGATTCCGGGAAAGTCTAACTTATTTCTTCAAGGTAATTTTGACGGTATTTCTGTATTGGAAAAAAGAGGAGGCAATTGGTCTTTAAGGAATAAATTGGATGGATTTGATATATCTACTCGATTTTTCGAGTTAATAGAAAATAATAAAGTCATCGTAAATCATGAAATTAAAGGGCTTTATAGTTTGGCTATTGATGATGATTTTACAAAAGTGGAACGTATTGTAACGCACTCTCAAATGGGCTATGGTTCCAGTTTGGTCTATTATAATGACAAGGTGATTTATTCCAGTGTTAATGGAGCGTTTGCAAAAGATAAGGATACCCTTAGTTTTAAACCTGATGTTGCCTTGAACAAGCTGTTGATCAGTAAAGCCGGTGGTATAGCCAGCATTGCATTACCGGACAAGAGGGCTAATAAATTATGGTATTTTACTAAAAATGGATTATCCGTTATTTCACCAGAAGTGTTTTCTAATACAATTACAATTACCACCATACCTGTACCATCTTTCTTTAAGCGGAGTTTAGGTGTAGCTGGTTTTGAAAATATTAGCGGTATACAGGATGATAAATACTTAATCGGAATTTCTAATGGTTTCGTTACCCTTGACCTTTCCAAAAGAAAGGAAAGGGCTTACGAAATAGAGATTTCTCAAATAAAGAGTAGTACTGCTCTGGAAGAGCCAGTACCGGTTGCGATAACAGGAGGTGTTTCGGAATTTGAGTTTAATAATAATTCCCTCGTTTTTTCATATGCCGTACCCCAATATGAAAAGTACTCCGAGGTATCGTACCAATATAGACTCAAGGGTTTGTTTGAAGATTGGAGCAATTGGGGGTTTAATCCAAATGTGGGTTTTAACAACCTTGAGCATGGAAAGTATGTTTTTGAGGTTAGGGCCAAGGTGGGCAATACCGTAACAAGTAATTCTGCTAGGCATGAATTTATAATAAAGCGGCCCTGGTATTTATCGGTAACAGCGTTTATAGGTTATGGTATACTGGCACTTGGCTTCTTTTTTAGTTTGCACAAATCATATAAATCATACTATACCAAAAAACAACAAAGAGTATTGGCCGATGAAAAAAAGAAGTTAAAGCGAAAGAAGTTAAAGACAGACAAGGAACTCGCCTTACTGAAAAACGAAAAGTTGAAGGGAGAGATTGAAAGTAAGAACAGGGAGTTGGCCATTTCTACGATGAGCATCATAAAAAGAAACGAATTTCTAAATGCAATAAAAGACCAACTCTCAAAGGCTGAAAATCCCACTCAGATAAAATCGGTTATCAGAACGATAGATAGAAACATAAATACAGATGACGATTGGAAATTCTTTGAAGAGGCATTTAATAATGCCGATAAAAATTTCCTTAAAAAAGTAAAAGAGGCGCATCCAATGCTTACCCATAATGATCTTCGCTTATGTGCGTATTTAAGACTTAATTTGGCATCCAAGGAAATAGCGCCATTACTTAATATTTCTTTACGCAGTGTTGAGGTAAAACGATATCGTTTACGAAAGAAAATGGATTTACCCCATGAAAGTAGTTTAACTTCCTATTTGTTAGAACTATAATAGCTACTACAATTATTAAAAATACTACAACATTACCTATACAAATGTAGTGTGTTGTGTATATCCGTAAGGTTGGTTTAGAAGTTTAATTATTCCATTTTACTATATTTTATCGGTTAATTATATGTAATTCGTAAAATTAATAGCGTTTTATTGTCAATGTATATTTTTTGTTGAGGTGTTTTTTTTGACTTACTAGTATATACTATCTAGTTTGCAAGTTCAAAAATCACAACAAATGAAGTACGGTTTTACTATTTTACTTTTAACATGTTTTGCTTCGCTACTCACTGCACAGGATGTAACCATTTCCGGAACAGTTACTGATCAAGGTCTTAACGAACCACTACCAGGAGTAAACGTTTTCGTTAAGAACACTACAAATGGTACCTCAACGGATTTTGATGGAAATTATACCATCAGTAAAGTTAAGAAGGGAGATATTCTAGTATTTTCTTACATCAGTTTTGTTACCAAAGAAGTTGTTGTTGGTAATGATACCACTGTTAATGTGTTACTACAGGAAGATGTAAGCGCTTTAGACGAGGTAATTGTGATAGGATACGGTACCCAAAGTAAAAAGGAGGTGACCGGTGCGGTGTCCATTGTTGGTGCAGAAACTA
>CAYGUY010000024.1:20965-29775 GCA_964353165.1 uncultured Maribacter sp. | reverse complement strand
ACCCAAAGTAAAAAGGAGGTGACCGGTGCGGTGTCCATTGTTGGTGCAGAAACTATTGAAGAATTAAACCCGACAAGGATAGAACAAGCTTTACAGGGTCAGGTTGCTGGGGTCAACATTACATCTGAATCTGGATCTCCTGGTAGTGGTTCAAACATACGTATTAGGGGTATATCAACAAATGGCGATAATAGACCTCTAATTTTAGTAGATGGTAACGTAATAGAAGATTTAAGTGTACTAAACCCAGGAGATATTGAAAGTATTAATGTTCTAAAGGATGCCACCGCAGGTATATACGGAGTAAGAGCCGCCAACGGTGTTATTTTGATAACCACTAAGACAGGGCGAAAAAATTCGGAACTTCAATTTACATACGATGCTTTTGGAGGATTTCAAGAAACCTCCAGAAGAATACCTGTTTTAAATGCCACAGAGTATGCTTTAATTGCTAACGAGGCCTTTGCAGCTGGTGGACAGGACAATCCTTTTCCCGATGTTTCAAGATTAGGGGTGGGAACCAATTGGCAGGATGAAGTTTTTCAGGCAGCACCTATTGTGAACCAAAATTTAACCGTTACTGGTGGCACTGAAAAATCTACTTTTTCTTTTGGTGCTTCCCTATTGACTCAGGATGGTATTGTGGGCGGTAATAAATCCAACTTCACACGATATACGACCAGATTCAATTATAATAGTGACTTGCTAGAAAATCTAAAATTGACCGCTAATGTGCTGTACACTGGCTCCAATAATAAGAATTTAGCCGAAAACGGAATAGGTTCGGTATTGTTCAACGCATTGAATAATGCTCCTACCTTTGCCGTGCGCGACCAAAACGGAGACTTTACCTTAGCCGAGGGATTAGGGAACGAGGTAATTAACCCATTGGCTCAAATGGAGAACAACTTTAATACCACTCGTGTCAATCGAATAAGCGGTAAGGTTGGGCTTAATTATACCTTTTGGGACAACTTCACCGCAGAATCTAGTATGCAGTTCAACTATGCCGAGTCAAGCAATAGAAGACTAACGCCCACAGCATTTTTTGGATCGGGTAAGGTTTTTAATAATCCTGGTAGACCGGCATTGTTCGAAAATAAAGACCTTTTCAGGGACTATACTTTCGATAATTTTATTACCTACAACAATCGTTTCGGTGATGACCACAACCTCAAGGTACTGCTTGGTATGTCGGTATTGATCAATCAAGGTCAGTTTTCCGGCGTTACCCAAGGGTTCTTCGGGCAGCCCGTAAATTTTGCGGAGGCGGATAATGCTAATGCAGAGGAGACTATTAACGGTAGAATTTTAGCAGGTTTAAGCGGTAAGTTTGATCAACGCTTGCTCTCGTACTTCACTAGAATACAATATGATTACAAAGGCAAGTATTTGTTTTCTGGGGTAATTAGGAGAGATGGTTCTACCAGATTCGGACCTGCCAACAGATTTGGCTATTTTCCGTCCGCTTCGGTAGGTTGGATTGCGTCGGATGAAAACTTTTTGGCAAATAATAGGATGATTAACTTCCTCAAGTTTAGGGGTAGTTACGGTATCATAGGTAACGATAAGATTAGGGCTAACGCTTTTAGGGGTATTTTGGATGGTGAAGGTGCGTACGTTCTTAACAATGATTTAAATTTTGGTAGGGCCGTTGGTATTTTACCAAATAATGCTATAGCTTGGGAAGAGCAAAAAACCTTTGATATCGGTTTGGATATGCGTCTTTTTAACGATAAAGTGGATATCACTGCGGATTATTTTCAAAAGCGAACAGACGGACTCCTTTTACAACCTCCAGTTTCGGGTATTTTAGGGTCGTCAGCTCCTGGTACTCAGCCGCCATTTATAAATTCTGGTATTGTAGATAACACAGGTTTCGAATTTGCTATAGGTTACAATACTGATTTCTCCGAGGATATGTCTTTTGGCATCAATTACAACGTGACATTTTTAAAGAATGAAGTAATAACTGTTAATGACGGTGTAGGTTTTTTACAGGGCGGTGGTTTTGGTGTAGGTCAGGACTTTCCATCTCGTATGGAGGCAGGCAAGCCTATTGGATACTTCTTTGGTTTGGAAACGAATGGACTTTTTCAGAATCAAGGAGAAGTAGATGCTCATGCAACGCAGCCGAATGCCGGTCCCGGGGACTTAAGGTTTGTAGATCAGAATGGTGATGGTCTAATTGATTCGGATGATAGAGTGGATATTGGAAACCCAATTCCAGACGCTACAATGGGACTTAACTTGTCTTTCGAATATAAAAACTTTGATTTTGGAGCCTATACTTTTGCCTCTATAGGTAATGATATTGTTAGGAATTACGAGCGTAATCAACCTTTGGTAAATCGCTCTATTTATACCTTGGATAGATGGACTGGCGAAGGAACATCCACAACAACACCAAGGGTTACTACCGGAGCAACGGCAAACACCTTGTTTTCGGACTTTTTCGTGGAGGACGGTTCTTTTGTGAGAATACAGAACGCACAAATTGGGTATACGTTTCCATCAGGTGTTATGGAAAAAATGGGGGCGGACAAGTTACGGGTGTACGTCTCTGCCAACAACATATACACCTTTACAAAATACCGTGGTTATGATCCTAGTGCTTCCTCTGGAGATGCTATCGGTGGAGGAATTGATCAGGGCTTTTATCCAGTGCCTAGGACATATTTATTGGGTGTAAATTTTAAATTTTAAGGAAATGGTCAAAAAATATAATAAGATGAGTTTCATGAAAAAAATGCTGTTTGTTTTGGTTGCTGGCATTCTTGTTTTAGCATGTTCGGACGATTTTGTAGATCCTGAGCTTTTTGATGAGGATTCGGAAAACTTCTTTAATTCTCAAGAAGATTATCAGAGTGCCTTATTGTCCACCTATGATCTTTTACAGTCTACTTATCTCAATGTAATGTTAGGGGAAATAGCTTCCGACAATACTTTGGCCGGTGGTGAAAGCGCCACGGACACCCCCGGTATTCAGGAAATAGACGATATGGTCCATAATAATGTAAACCAACAACTACGGGATATTTGGGGCTGGATGTACGGTGGTATTTACAGAGCCAACTACATCATTGAGTTTCAGGATAAAACCGATTTTGCCGGAAAAGATGTAGTACTGGCAGAAACACGATTTTTAAGGGCTTATTTCTATTTTGAATTGGTAAAGTGGTTTGGAGACGTGCCATTGACCATCGATAGAAGGATAGATTTTGGAGAGCAAAATACGATTGACAGGGCTCCTGTAGCCGAGGTTTATGCTCAAATAGAACAGGATTTGATTTTTGCAGCTGCGACCTTACCAGCTACACCTACCGATGTGGGAAGGGCTACAAAGGGTGCTGCGCAGTCCCTGCTTGGAAAGGTGTATTTATACCAGGACAAGTTTGCAGAGGCTGCACCAGTATTGGAAGAGGTGGTGAATTCTGGTAACTACGATTTACTCGAAGACTATAGTACTATGTTCGAGAATGATAATGAAAACAATATAGAGTCGGTTTTCGAGGTACAATATACAGACCAAGAGGGTGCTGGTTTTGGTTGTTTGCAATGTAGTGAAGGAAACGTCGCCGTAGGATTCAACGGCATTCGAAACTATTCTGGACCTTTGTTCGACTCTGGCTTTAGTTTTAACATCCCTACACAAGAAGCATTCGATGCCTTTGAACCGGGTGACACAAGACGGGATGTCGCTATTTTGGATATTAACGATTGGGCAGCGACAAATTCTGGCGTGTCCTTTGTGGAAGGTTTTGAGCACACGGGCTATTACAACAGAAAATACATTGCCCGACAGGGCGACGCCAATATCGGTGACGCTAATTTGACCAATCCTAACAACTACCGCTCCATACGTTTTGCAGATGTATTGTTGATGGCTGCTGAGGCCTTGAACAGGGGAGGAATCAGTGATGATAGGGCACGTGCTTATTTGAACCGGGTACGTAACCGTGCAAACCTTGATAATGTTGATGTTAGTGGAGAACAATTGACCCAAGCCATTTATCAAGAACGAAGAGTAGAACTGGTAGGGGAAGGACATCGATTTTTCGATTTGGTAAGAACAGGAAGGGCGGCTGCCGAAATTGACGGTTTTCAAGCAGGAAAGAATGAACTTTTTCCAATACCACTTATAGAAATAGAATTAGCGGGCAACCGTTGGGCACAGAACCCAGGATATTAATAAAAATAAAAATTGAAAGTAATGAGAAGTATTAAAAAGCTATTGGTTTTCTTTTTGGCAACTGCGTTCGTTGTCTCTTGTGCAGATGATGACGATATATCCTTTGCGTTGCAGGATATCTCTGCGCCTACAGATTTAAATGCCGTATTCGATATTGCTCAGGACGATTCTGGACAAGTTTCCGTAACGCCCGTCGGTGTTGGCGCTTCTGTATTTCAAGTCTTTTTTGGGGATGTTCAAAATGAAGTTGCGACAGAGGTTGCACCGGGAGAAACTATTGCACACGTTTATGCGGAAGGTGAGTTTGCGCTACGGGTTGTTGGTGTAGGAGCAACGGGTTTAACGAGTGAACTGGTTCGCGTAGTTACCATATCCTTTACACCTCCAACAAATTTGGCAACGAATATTGCTATTTCTACCATTAATCCTTTTGAAGTTACGGTAGTCCCTACGGCAGCCGATGCGACGGTTTTTGACGTATTTTTTGGCGATGTAGAAAATGAAGAGCCTACCACTATTATGGCAGGAGAAACGGCAACCAAAGTATATGAAGCAATAGGCGATTACACGATTAGGGTGGTGGCTCGTGGTGCAGGTGCTGCGACCATTGAGGCAACTGAGGTTGTTAGCATATTAGACCCAGGCAGTTTAAGCGCTGCCGATTTTGTAGGTACTTGGGTAATGGCTCCTGAGGCAGGTTCTCTTGGTGTTGGTCCAGCAATAGGCAATACCAGTTTCTTTGCGATTGATGCACAGGGGGTTATTGATAGGGCTTGCTATTATGATGACACTTACGTATTTGGGGATGATGGTTCCTTTATGAATGTTCTAGGTGCAGAAACTTGGATAGAAGGTTGGCAAGGTGGAAGCGATTCTTGTGGTACTCCAGTGGCACCTTATGATGGTAACACTGCGGCAACATATACGTACGATGATGCCACCAAAACTTTAACCGTAAATGGTGAGGGTGCTTTTATTGGTCTTCCTAAAGCGAATAATGAAGGTGAGTTACCTAATGTAGCGGTTCCTCCATCGATAAGTTATATTGTAACGCTCAGCGAGGATAAAAACACGATGAATGTAGTAGTAGAAATAGGTGCTGGTTCCGGAGTGTTTTGGCAATACAAGTTGATAAAAGAAGGAACGGGAGCAACGCCCATAACGGCTGCTGATTTTATTGGAAATTGGGTAATGGCTCCAGAGGCAGGCTCTTTGGGCGTTGGTCCTGCAATTGGCGATACGAGCTTTTTTGCTATCGACGAACAAGGGGTTATTGACAGAGCTTGTTATTATGATGATAACTATATCTTTGGAAGTGACGGTTCCTTTATGAATGCTCTGGGTGCAGAAACTTGGATAGAAGGCTGGCAGGGAGGTTCCGATTCTTGCGGTGCACCGGTTGCACCCTACGATGGAACTGCCATGGCTACTTATAGCTATGATGATGCTTCGCAAACATTAACGATTAGTGGTGAAGGTGCTTATATTGGTCTTCCAAAGGCAAACAATCAGGGCGAATTGCCGAACGTAGCCGTACCGTCGGAAATCGTTTATAACGTTACCTTTAGTGAAGACAGAAACACATTGAATGTGGTTGTAGAAATTGGGGCAGGCTCTGGTGTTTTCTGGCAATACAAATTAATCCGGGATACAAATACGTCCCCAATTGCCGGTACGTGGGTAATGGCTTCCGAGGCAGGCTCCTTGGGCGTAGGCCCTGCATTAGGCGATGTTAGCTTTTTCGCCATTGATGCGCAAGGGGTGGTAGACAGAGCATGTTATTTTGATGATACCTATGTGTTTGGTGCTGATGGTTCCTTCATGAACGTCCTAGGTGCCGACAGTTGGATAGAAGGTTGGCAAGGCGGATCGGATGCCTGTGGTGCTCCTGTAGCTCCTTATGACGGTTCGGCCGTGGCTACTTTTGATTTGGATATGGATGCCGGAACACTTACCATCAATGGTGCTGGCGCGTATATCGGATTGCCAAAAGCTAACAATCAAGGAGAGTTACCTAACGTAGCCGTACCGGATAGCATCATTTATGATGTTGTTTTAAGTAGTGATAATAATACGATGAACGTCTCCGTAGAAATAGGTGCTGGGTCAGGTGTTTTCTGGCAGTATAAATTGGTAAGACAATAAAATAGGATAGATGAAAAAAATCAAAAATATATTTGTATCCCTCGTGACCTTGTGCCTATTCGCATGCCAAGAGGAAGAGCCAACGCTGGATACTATTATGGTTCCTGAAAACCTTACCGTTTCTACGGTAATCAGTACAGATGGTTCTGGAATCGTGGAGTTTTCAGCAAATGCTGATAACGCAATAACCTATACCTATAAGTTTAGTGATGGTGAAACTTTGGTATCGCCTGACGGAAACGCAACCAAAAGATTTACTTTAGTTGGGTTAAATAGTTATAACTACTCGGTAATTGCATATGGAGCGGGTGGCGTTAGCTCTTCTGCTTTGTATACAGTAGAAGTGGAAAGTGACTTTTCGGATTTTCAAGCGATAGAACTATTGACAGGTGGAGATTTGGACGATGAAGGTGCAGTACTTGCCACGGCATCTAAAACTTGGTATTTGGCCGCATCACAACCCGGTCATTTAGGGGTTGGGGCAACTTTGGCCTTTTTACCAGATCAGTTTTGGTTTCCTGCATTCTTTGCAGCGGCTCCTTTTGAACGATGTGGTGATGATAATGCCGGTAATTGTTTATGCGATGATGAGCTTACATTCACTTTAAGCGATAGCGCCAATCAGTTGACGTACCAGTTAAATAATAACGGAAGTACCTTCTTTAATGCTGGACATCAAGCTATAGTAGGCCAAAATGCCGGGGAAGATGCCTGCTTTGAGTTTGACACCTCGGGTACGAGTATCGTTTCGTTGGCACCTACATCCGTGGATTGGTCTTTGGTTCCCGATCCGGCCTTTAATCCTAGGGGCACGGTAATGAACTTTAGCAACGATGCCTTTATGGGCTACTATGTAAGTTCTTCTACGTATGAGATTTTGGAGATTACGGATGACTTTTTATATGTGAGAACCATAGACGGTAACGATGCCAATTTGGCGTGGTACCATAAGTTTTCGACGACACCTGTGTCCGAGCAAGGGGGGACTTCTGGTACCGAAGATGAAGATACAGTTTTTGATGAGTTGGTATGGTCAGATGAATTTGACGTAGACGGATCTCCAAATACCGCAAACTGGGGTTATGATCTCGGTGCAGGGGGCTGGGGTAATAACGAACTTCAAACCTATACCGATAATGTGGAAAATGTAATCGTGGAAGGAGGATTTCTTAAGATAACCGCAAGGGCTGATGGGGCTGGTGGATATACCTCGACTAGATTATTATCTGAAAATTTACAGGAATTTACTTATGGAAGGGTAGAAATTAGAGCAAAACTTCCAGAAGCGCAAGGAACATGGCCTGCACTATGGATGCTGGGGGCAAACTTTGATACCGTGGGATGGCCTTTCTGTGGAGAAATAGATATCATGGAACAGACAGGGCAAGATAAAACAAGAACTTCCGCAGCCGTCCACTTTCCGGGTAATTCTGCCGGAAATGCCCCTACGAACGATACGGAGAATACCACTGCAACTACCGAGTTCAATGATTATATTTTGCAATGGACTGCAAGTGAGATTACAATGTCAGTTAATGATGAAGTTTTCTTTACGTTTGAAAACAACGATACAATACCCTTTAATAGCGATTTCTTTTTTATTATGAACATTGCCATGGGTGGCACCTTGGGAGGAACTGTAGATCCGGCATTTACAGAGGCCACAATGGAAGTCGATTATATCAGGATGTATCAATAATTAGGTTTAAGTTGTTAGTTTAGTTTTAAATTCAATAAACCAGTAAGTAACTTACTGGTTTTTTTATCGCTATCAATTATTAAAAATAGGAATGGAGTATTTAGAAATCAATAAAGAGGGATTCTATAAAATAGAGAATAGTGATGCCTTGCGTCCTTTTTTTATGAGCATTGTGAGTGATTCCGATCACTGGATGTTTATTTCAAGTAATGGAGGATTGACCGCCGGACGGAAAAACAGCGAATATTCCTTATTTCCCTATTACACCGACGATAAAATAACCGAATCGGCAGAGACTACAGGTAGCAAGACTATTTTTTTGGTGGAGTCCTCCGGAAGAAATTCACCATGGGAGCCTTTTTCCGATCGGTATACAGGGGTATTCAATTACACTAGAAATTTGTATAAGAACGTACACGGCAATAAAGTGTTATTTGAAGAAATAAACCATGACTTAGGTCTAAGCTACAGATGTGAATGGAATTCCAGTATGGCTTTTGGTTTTGTAAAAAAGAGCACCCTTGTAAATAATAACGATCATACTGTAAAGGTGAAGGTGCTGGACGGTTTGCAAAATATCTTACCCTATGGTGTGGAAACAGATTTACAGGCCGCTTCTAGTAATTTAATAGATGCCTATAAAAAAAATGAACTCCTGTCAGATTCTGGCTTGGGCATTTTTTCTTTAAGTGCCATTATTGTTGATAAAGCCGAACCTAGCGAGGCCTTAAAGGCGAATGTAGTTTGGTCTCTTGGTTTGGAAAATCCAAAAGT
>CAYGUY010000024.1:18381-20865 GCA_964353165.1 uncultured Maribacter sp. | reverse complement strand
AAACTACATCCGTAAGGCGAACAAAGAAGTGTTCACTCAGAATCAATCGGTTTTAAAGAGTTTGCCAGAAACCATTCAATTGCCCCAACTAAAGCAATTGGCACAAGAAAGCAAGGATAGGAATTTTTCGCGCTTGTGTTTTGAATACTTACCGCTAAAGTTTAGCAGAAGACACGGGGATCCCAGTAGGCCTTGGAATAAATTCTCTATTAATATTAGGAATGAGGTAGACGGTTCTAAAGTGCTGGACTATCAAGGCAATTGGCGGGATATTTTTCAGAATTGGGAAGCCTTGGCACATTCGTATCCAGAATTTATGGAGAATATGATTCATAAATTCTTAAACGCGACCACTTTTGATGGATATAACCCATACCGTGTAACGAAAGACGGCTTTGATTGGGAAACCATAGAACCGGACGATCCTTGGTCCTATATTGGCTACTGGGGGGATCATCAAATTATATATTTATTAAAGTTTTTAGAATTTATCGAGGGGTATTACCCAGGTAAATTAGCTACTTATTTTAATGCCGATTTCTTCGTGTACGCTAATGTACCCTACGTGATAAAGCCGTATACGGAGTTGCTAGAAAATCCTAAGGATACCATTGAATTCAATGAAAAGTTGGATGCCGAGATTCGTGAAAAACGAAAGCTACAAGGAGCGGACGGGGCCTTGTTGAAAACACCGGATAGTTGTATTTATAGGGTAAACCTCATCGAAAAGTTATTGGCTACGATATTGGCCAAATGCTCTAATTTGATTCCAGAAGCCGGAATTTGGATGAATACCCAAAGACCGGAATGGAACGATGCCAATAATGCATTGGTAGGTAATGGAGTTTCCATGGTTACCTTGTACTATATGCGACGTTTTTTTACCTTTTTTAAGAATATGGTAGAAAAAGCGACGGCAGATAAAATGGCTGTTTCTATAGAGCTAAATACGTTCTTTATCGAGACGGTGCGCGTGCTGCAAGCTCAGATGGGTGTTTTGAATAGCACGGTATCCGATAAAGACCGGAAAACAATTATGGATGGTTTGGGTATGGCGGCAAGCGAGTATAGAACCGCAATATATACCAATGGTTTTTCGGCCCAAAAAGAGGATGTTACGAAGAACGACCTGTTACGTTTTTCGGAAATGGCACTGATTTTTATAGATCATTCTATTCGAGCAAATAAGCGAACGGACAATTTGTATCACGCCTACAATCTAATGACCGTTGAAAATGGTAAGGAGGTATCTATTTCCTACCTAAGTGAAATGCTGGAAGGTCAGGTTGCCGTACTTAGTTCGGGGTACTTAAGGGCTGAACAAAGTTTAGAAGTGTTAGATGCACTAAAGCAAAGTGCCTTGTTTAGGGAGGACCAATATAGTTATCTCTTGTACCCAAATAAAGAGCTACCGCGTTTTACGGAACGTAATACGATTCCTAAACATGCTGTTTCGTCTTCCAAACTATTGAAACAGTTACTGGCGGACGGTAATTTAGAGGTAGTGGAACAGGACGTAAAGGGCGACTATCATTTTAATGGAAAATTTAATAATGCCCAAAGTTTGGACGCGGCCTTGAACGGTTTAGACGGTTCATACGAAGCTTTGGTACGTGAAGAAAAGGAACGTTTGCTTCAGGTTTTTGAGGATGTATTTGACCATAAGTCATTTACCGGACGTTCGGGTACTTTTTATGGCTATGAAGGATTAGGTTCTATTTATTGGCACATGGTATCCAAGCTGGCATTGGCTGCACAAGAGTGCTGTATAAAAGCTATTGAGAATCGAGAAAGTGCCGAAGTGATAGGAAGGCTTAAAGAGCACTATTATGAAATAAACGCGGGAATTGGAGTGCACAAATCTCCTGAGTTATATGGTGCGTTTCCAACAGATCCGTATTCCCACACCCCAGGAGGTAAAGGAGCGCAGCAACCGGGAATGACAGGTCAGGTCAAGGAAGATATTCTCAACCGTTTTGCCGAATTGGGCCTTGTAGTTACTCATGGGATACTTCATTTTAAGCCTAGTTTGCTCTTACGGGACGAATTTTTGACCCAAGCGGAACTATTTGAATATGTAGCTATTTCAGGACAAACCAAAGCGATTCAACTTGCTAAGGACTCCTTGTGTTTTACCTATTGCCAAGTTCCGATTGTATATCAATTAGGTGCCAAAGAATCTATTGTAGTGACCTTAAATGACGGATCCTATGTATCCATAGCCGGTTCGGAACTCGGTGCCGAGTATAGTGACATGCTGTTTAAAAGAACAGGTGAAATTACCAAATTAACAGTGTGTGTGATAAAGTAGAAATTCATGAAGGTAGGGCGTAAGACTTTTTGGATTTCACTAGTGTTGGGTGTCACTTTGGGTTGTCAAAATCAACTTGTGATACCTGCCAAAACTGCCGCCGATATTTTAGGGAATCCGGAGTATTTGGCAATTTCCTACGGAGGGTATCGTGAGAATACCCGGGAAATACA
>CAYGUY010000024.1:11654-18281 GCA_964353165.1 uncultured Maribacter sp. | reverse complement strand
ATGCACACCTACCCAATGCACGATACCCACTATAATCCTGAATTTTGGGAGGTTCCTGAAGAAGAAATCGACCTTCCTAAAAAAGAAAAAATTGAACGTGCCATGCTTAGGTCTAAAAACTATGCTATTGCTCAATACGATAGTGTGGTCGCTTATATGAAAAGCGTAGGTGCAGACAAGTCTGTACACATAGGGGAAACAGGTTGGGCAAGTTTTGCCAGTGAACTTTATGGTGACGAAGGCTCCAGAGCAACAGATGAATATAAACAAGGGCTATTTTATAGACATATGAGGGAGTGGACAAACAAGAATGGTATTTCCTGTTTTTATTTTGAGGCCTTTGATGAGCAGTGGAAAGATGCTGAAAACTCGGAAGGTTCCGAAAATCATTTCGGACTCATAAATCTACAAGGAGCGGCTAAATATCCCTTATGGGATACTGTTGACGAAGGTCGCTTTAACGGACTTAGTAGGAACGGAAATGTCATTTCGAAAACCTATAATGGAGATATGGAGGCCTTATTTAAAGATGTTAAAGAGCTTTCAAGTAATTTTAAAAATAAAGCGGTAATAGCAATTGAAAAATAGGGATGTGACTCCCTGATATGAAAAGCAGTAATGGCAAAGAGTGTGATGTACAGTTTTAGTGTTTTATTGTTTCTGTTTTTTTCGTGTAACGCTGATTATACAACGAACAAGGTCACGGTAAATGGCCGTTCGATACTCGTAGATGGTGAGCCTTATTTGATAAAAGGTATTTGTTATCATCCCGTACCTGTAGGAAGTGATGATAGGAATTTTAATAATTTAACGGAAGACCTGGCCTTAATGAAAGAGGCAGGAATGAATACGATACGTGTGTATGAGCCTATACAGGAAAGAGCGGTGTTGGATGAAATAGCGGAACAAGGTATCAAGCTAATTATAGGGTTTGGATACAATCAAGGAGGGGATTACGATATGCTTTCGGGTAGTTTTATAGAATATGTAAAAAAGTACAAGAATCATAAGGCTATTTTAATGTGGGAGCTTGGGAACGAATATAACTACCATCCACAATGGTTTAACAACGATATTGCAAATTGGTATGCTGTACTGAACAAGTCTGCAAAATTAATTCAAGAAGTAGATGCTGATCATCCAGTAACAACGGCTCATGGAGAATTACCCGATGATTTAGCCATGTCCATGAGTCCTGATATAGATGTTTGGGGTATGAATGTATATCGGTGGGATAATCCCGAAGAAATATTTCAGCAGTGGCAAGAGAAAAGTACAAAACCCATGTACCTTTCCGAAGCTGGTGGCGATAGTTTTATGACATCGACAAAGCATGGGTACAAGGCAGGTCCTAACCAGAAAGCTCAGGCAGATGCCAATGCAAAAATTTTAGAATCTGTTTTCAATAACAAAGAAATTTGTTCTGGTGTTTCTATGTTTTCGTTTACCGATGGATGGTGGAAAGCGGGTAATAATACCGCTCAAGATGCAGGAGGCATTGCACCTAACAGTACTGGAGTACCCTATGACGGTACACCAAACGAGGAGTATTGGGGCATTGTGGATATTAATAGGAAGAAGAAAGAAACATTTGATGTTCTTAAAAAAGCCTACCTCAGTGTAAAACCCGCTAAATAGCAGGGAAATAAAACTTTTATCCGCTGTAACTATTGCTAATTAAATTAAACTAAATTAAGATATGAACCATATTATCAGTAAGCAATCAAAAAAAGTGCCATTTGCCAGTAAAGTTGCCTTTGGGGTGGGTATGTTGGCCAACCAAATGTTTCCCGCTGCGATAAGTATTTTTATTGTAGTATTGGTTCAAAACCTAGGTTTTCCAGGTTGGATGTGGGGTGTTGTCTCTTTGGCTCCTAGGATTTTCGATTCTATTACCGACCCTATTATGGGTTTTATTTCGGATAATACAAGGTCTAAATGGGGGAGAAGAAGGCAATATGTAATGATTGGAGCCATCTTAATGGGGATTTCGTTCGTCTTAATGTGGCAACTTTTCAGTGATAGTGGCGTAGAATATAACTTTGCCTATTTCTTGTTTTGGTCGATGGTTTTCTACTTGGGACTCACCATTTTTAGTGTTCCCTACGTTGCAATGGGATATGAAATGAGTGATGATTTTCATGAACGTACAGATATTATGGCCATTGCCCAATGGATCGGTCAGTGGGCATGGGTAATCGCTCCATGGTTTTGGGTAATAATGTACGACCCGGAATGGTTTGAATCTGCGGAGGTAGCAGTGAGACAACTAGCATTATGGGTGGGTATTATATTTGCTTTATGTGCAATGGTACCTGCAATTTTTATTAAGAGTGAATCCACTTTGGACAAGGAATATACTCCTTTGACCGTCAAAAATATGGGAGGTAGTCTTATTGAAATTGGAAGGGGGTTTCTAGAGGCATTTAAATCCAAGCCCTTCCGAAAGCTTTGTGTGAGTACCTTTTTTATTTTTAATGCATTCAACACCGTAGCTGGGTTTACCTTTTTTATCATTGTATATTATTTGTTCAATGGTGATACGGCAGCAGCAGGAATTTGGCCAACCATCTTTGGAAGTGTTGGAGCGCTCATTACTACATTTTTGGTCATTCCAATAGTGGCGAAAATGTCTAAAAAAATTGGTAAAAAGAAAGCATTTTTGGTTTCTCAGGGAATCTCTGTAGTAGGCTATATTTTATTTTGGTTTTTATTCATTCCAGGTAAACCCTATATGTTTCTGTTTGCCCTACCGTTTTTTTCCTTTGGGATTGGAGGTCTGTTTACCTTAATGATGTCCATGACGGCAGATGTAATAGATTTGGATGAATTGACGTCTGGTAAGCGAAGGGAAGGCGTGTTCGGTGCCATTTACTGGTGGATGGTAAAATTCGGGTTTGCAATCGCTGGTGGATTAATGGGAGGTATTCTTTCGGTAATAGGTTTTACCTCCGGAGCCGAAACACAGCCAATGGAAGCCATACTCGGTCTTCGATTGTTTTTCTCTGGATTACCTATCTTCGGGACACTAATTGCGATTTGGATCATGTGGGACTATGACATTACTGAGGAACGTGCTGGAGAAATCAGAAAGGCACTGAACGAACGTAATATAGGTGGAAACCACTAGATTGTCATCTAATGGCAACTTGCGTATAATAGGATTTATTTGAACTTGTTTATTTTCTTTTTTATGATTTTTAGAGCTAAGGCTTTGTAGGTAAATCATGGTGTTATAGATTGGTAAGGAAAGCTGTTTACATCGAATCTTGATAAAATCAAGTTGATATTAGCTCTGAAATCTTCACCACCATGAATAGTCCAATTGAACGAACATTCTTATTTTTCTTATTGTTTTTGGATTCAGATTGGGGTTCATAGGATAATAAAAAAAGTTGAAGTTTTAATAAAGAGTAAGATAATTGAAGGTTAATTAGGGTACTATTTGAATTATGTTGTACCTATAACATGGTAATTTATCCTTTAATAATCCATAAGCAAAAGTTCCTTCCATAGCCTCAATTATAACGATAAAAATAGGGAAGATTCCAGCGTCAAGTGCCATATGCACAGGTCCTGGGCAGGCACCTGCCAAAGCCCAACCTAGCCCAAAAATAGTTCCTCCAAGTATATACCTAGCAAAGCTTTTCTCTTTAGGAGGAAGCACAATTGTAGTACCTTCAGTACTTTTTAATTTGTATCTTTTTCTGATATAGATTCCACATACACAGATTAGAACCGCGGATCAAATAATCCCATGCATATGAAAGGATTGAAATTTGAACATTTCATAAATTCAGTACCAGGACACTGCTTCTGATTTCACTAAAACAATACCAAAAAATATACCAACGAAAAGGAATTTTATAAATTTCATATCTAAAACAATAAAAGAAGAATAAAATGGGTCATTGAGAGCCCTTCAATAAAAAATACTATATCTGCCGATTAGCGAAGGTAGTTGCAAGTTGCTTAAGCCGTTTATAGCATGGCCAGAAGTACAGCCTCCAGCCTAATACCTATTGCCAAAACCTACTAAAAAACCCTGCAATAAAAAGTATACTCATTTCTTTGATGCTAAGAATAGCTTCCTGGCCATAAATTTCATTTGGTAATAGTATTTCGCCGAGGCGAGTAAAATTCATGTTAGCCAAATCGGAAATGGTTTCTGGGTTAAGTTTTATGATTGAACCATCCGATAGAAATTGAGTTGTATTAAAACCTCCGATTAAAGATTCAATAGCAACAATAAGATTCTATTTTTGGGCTCTACAGTCAAACTTAAAGAACTCTGCATGTTTTCCAGCTCCCGAAATGGTACAAAGGGTTCTAAGGCTAGAAAACATCCCAAAGGTTTTTCCAAAATAAAGTAAGAGTGATAGCACTGTCGCTATAAGCGGACCTGTAAATAGCCAGGGCCATGGTTTTAATGGAATATCCATTCAGCATATATTTTCGTTGTTTTAAATCAAGATTATAAATGATGGTTTTTGTGGTGAACCGGTCAATATATAATCAAAAAAAGCAAAACCCTTTCTTGAAAGGGTTTTGCTTTTTATTAATAAATTACAAGAAAATAATCTAGCTCATAAATTTAGATATTCCTGCTGACTTCCTTAAACTAACGGAACTCCGTTTAATCTTTTTTCAATTTTCTTCTTTTTCTCCGTAACGCGTTTCATTACATCCATCAAATTAGAATCTTTTGTTTCTTTATAAATCTCATTAATACTTAATATTAATTTTTTGGCCTCTCTTGAAGCCTCAACTCTGTCACTAGTGGACATGTTGCTCATTTTTCGCTTTATGAATTCTTCTGCGTGGTCAAGTAACTCCATTACGTTTTTTTTCAAAGTTAACATAAAAATCAAATTACGCAATTCTTTCGCAATTGTATATTGTTATGATATAATTAGATTAGTGTATTTGTGAATAAATTAACGTTCCCACTTGTTCAAGACACCCAATTTGTTAATTATTGGTTACATACATGTAGTATTGATTCATAAAAAAAGCCAATGAAATTTTCCATTGGCTTTTTTAAATCTAATTTAGATTATTCAACAACAATCTGTTTACTATCTGTCCAATCGTTACCTGAGACCACTAGTATGTAACTACCGGTAGCGAGATTTCCTAATGGATAGGTAATCAGATTTCTTCCTTTGTCCACTTCAAATGTACGTGAAGGACTTACCAATTTTCCGTTCGTGTCATACAACAAAGTGGTTACTGTTTCTTTTTCTACAGGAAAGAAGGCTTTTAAACCATAAGCAACAATATCTGTGTTGTTTCCAGATTCCAAAGACTCGTTCGTTGTATTTATAACGATGTTAAGGTCTGTGCTTGGCAATGCAGGAACAGGGTAAACCATTGCTATGGTTGAACTAAAAGTAGGCCTCTTTCCGCTGCTTAAACATTCTGGAGCTAAGGTCAGGTCAAATTTGGTAAGACCATGACATCCGTCCGGTGATGTCCATGAAATTTTGTAGGTACCAAAATCTTCAGCAGTTAAAGAATACTCTTGAGTCCTGTAACTGTTGTCGGCCGCATTAGCTTGCGTAAACACTTTTCCATTTGGAAATTCATATGTAAAGGACCAACCTTCCAAGTCCGCACCACGGTAGCCAGAGAAATTACCCAGATTTTCTTCATCCAAGAACAACCAAAGATAGAAGTCATCACCTATACAGGCTGTATCCGAGTTTCTGGCGGTATAAACGCCGCTAGGGTCCCTTGGTAATACTTTACTGCCAATTCCCATACCACATGTCTCGGCTACCAATCCGGCATCGATAGTGGTATTGTTCGTGTTCGTAATATCAAAACAAGCTGTTACACCGTCACGGTTCACATCTGAATCTAAATCTATGGCTGCCATTTCCTGAGAGGTGAAATTGTAACCTGCAGGAATATCCTCAAATATCATGTAGTATGAACCACTATCGATACAAACATCAAAACTGTAATAACCAGCTTCCCCTGTAACAGGGTTATTAGAGGTCACATACGAATCAACTAAATCGCCATGTGCGTTTCCGTAGAAAGGATCACATTGAAACAGTTTTACCGTTACGCCGTTTACACCTAAGTCTTCAGCATCTTGGATACCATCGTTGTCGTTATCTTCGAATACGAAGTCTCCAATTGTTACTTTTTGTTTTACGTTAACTACAACGTCATCGGTAGCCTCGCAACCTGTCACTGATGTTACTATAACGCCGTATTCGGTGGTCTCTTGTGGACTTACGGTTATCGAAGCTGTTGTTTCTCCTGTAGACCATAGATAGGATGCTCCTCCTGTGGCTGTTAGTGTTGTTTCTTCGTCTAAACAAATCGTTTTGTCTATTCCTGCGTTGGCTACTGGTAATTCGTTTACCGTCACCGTTACGGTATCCATAGCTGAACAGCCTTGAGCTGATTTTACAGTTACAGAATACTCGGTAGTAACATCGGGGCTTACGGTAATCGTAGCGGTAGTTTCCCCAGTAGACCAAAGGTAAGAATCCCCACCCTCAGCTGTTAAAACAGTACCGTCACCATAACAAATGGTTTGGTCCTCACAGGCATGAGCCACTGGTAATTCGTTCACTGTAACAAGTACGGTATCGGTATCCTCACAACCTT
>CAYGUY010000024.1:0-11554 GCA_964353165.1 uncultured Maribacter sp. | reverse complement strand
GCCACTGGTAATTCGTTCACTGTAACAAGTACGGTATCGGTATCCTCACAACCTTCCGCTGAGGTAACGGTAACGCTGTATTCGTGTGTCGCCTGTGGGCTTACCGAAATGGAAGCCGTAGTTTCCCCGTTTGACCATAGGTAGGAATCCCCACCGGTAGCCGTTAAGGTTACTTCTTGACCAACACAGATAGCTACATCATCCCCGGCATTCGCAGTTGGAAGTTCGTTCACTGTAACAAGTACGGTATCGGTATCCTCACAACCTTGGGCAGAAGTAACGGTAACACTATATTCGTAAGTCGCCTGTGGGCTTACCGAAATGGTAGCTGTAGTTTCCCCGTTTGACCATAGGTAGGACTCCCCACCGGTAGCCGTTAAGGTTACTTCTTCTCCAATACAAATAGCTACATCATCTCCTGCATTTGCAGTTGGAAGTTCATAAACAACTATTTCTTTACTAATCTCACCGGAACAATCGAACTGTGCGCTATCCGTTATTACAACACTATACGTTGTTGTTGAACTTGGCGTTACCGTTAATGAGGCAGAAGTTGCATCTTGAATATCTAATCCGTTTTCTTTCCACTGGAAAATATCTCCACCAGAAGCAGTTAATATAAGCTCTTCCCCATCACAAATCGCATCGATTGACGTTATCTCCGGTGTAATGGAGCATGGTAAAAATATACCAGTGTCAATAGTTAGTATAGATTCGTCCAGAACAGTAAAGGAATCTGTTCTTCCGTTTTCGTTACTATCGGAATCCAATTCATCATTGCCTGAATTTTGTGAGGTTATCTCAAATCCGTCAGGGAATCCGCTAAATACAACATAGTATTCGCCTGAGTTCGGACATACTTCAAATTGGTAGGCTCCTGGTACTTCTGTGTTCGCATCGTTAGCAGTAACGGTGCTTACGATTTCGGTACCATCATTTTGATAAAGTGTTGCAGTTACACCGTTAACACCTATCTCGCCATTATCCTGAATTCCGTTTTGATTTATATCATTCCAAACTCTATCGCCCAAAATCAATTTATCGTTTACTGTCACCATTGCTCCGGCTACATCTAGGGATGCACAAAGACTTCCTCCACCTTGAACCAATAAGGCATTTACGTCAAATCCGGTCGTGGTTCCTACTGTCACAGCGCTTAAAGGATCAAACGCAGTAGGGTAAACGAAGGAGTGTATCGTATACTTTCCAGATTCGGAAACTTCAAATTGAGGGTTCGTATTTAAACCTTGAATAACTAAGTCGTCACCTGAAGTTAGTACAAATGCCTGTACATAATCGGCTGGTATATTCTGGTTGCCTGTACTGGTTGCAGTAATTGTTACCACATCATTTTCAAGACATACTTTGTCCGCATCTGTAGTCATTTCTCCTGCTTGTGGATTTGTAATGGTAACCGTTACTTCATCCTCAGCTTCACAGTTTTTACAATCTTTAGCAACAATTTTATAAGTGCCAGATTGATCAACTGTAATAGTTTCTTGATTGGCTTCTCCAACGATATTTCCGTCTTCGGTTGTCCAAACATAATCAATCGTACTAGAAGGTGCTATAGTAACACATTCACCAAGTTTTATGTTTACATCGCCGTGATCGTAGTATCCATCACCTCCGTTAAGGTAAAACCAACCCGATGCTCCAAATCCTGTTCTGGCTACATCACCTCCAATACCCATTTGAAAAGCTTCGCCCATTCTTGAAACTTGGAATGTTCCGTGATTTTGCGATACAACAGTACCGGAAGTACTTGTATAATACACATATCCCGAGGTATCTCCTGTATCACAACCTAGTTTTGGGCTTCCTTCGGGAGCTATGGTTGTTCTTCCGGTAAATAGGATATTTACATCCAGAATATCGGTTCCGTTGGAAACCTTGCTCACATAGCTAGCCGTTCCATCATCAAATACTTTAAATGAAGAATGTAATGTTGTATTGAACATATTTGGCCCGTCGTTCATCATCCATATTTCCGCTGGATCTCCACCTGCACATCTATCTTCTTCTATAATTGGATATTCACAACCACCTCCACACTCTTTTGCATTTTGCACCGCAGCAGATAGTTCAACAGTTTCTTCTTGACAAACTTCTACATCTTCACCGGCATTTACTATTAATGCAGGTCCAAGTTCAATAACAACTTCATCCGTAGCTTCACAGTTATCGCAATTTTGAACCGTAACGTTATATGTAGTGGTTGTATCCGGATTAACCGTTATGGATTGTGTTGTTTCTCCTGTAGACCATAAATAGGTCACATCGTCACAGGTATTGAATTCCCTTGGCTCTAAATTACCGAACCATTCGCCACCGTTACCAAAAGTACCGGAAGTCCAAGCTCCAAAACCAAACTGACCTGACTCTAGACTCGCGCCTTCTGCAAATACAAAGTGTTGTTTAGATGCTTTCGGCTCTACTGTATAGGCTACGCCATCTACCGTAATGGTACCGTAAAAGGATTGATAGAAAACCTGAGGCCCAACCAAATTATTTAAATAACAACTAGCATTCCAGCTTTTGCCATCATTTTGCTTATCGAACAAAAGCATGTCTACAGTTCCTATCTTTCCTTGTTCGTCGATAACAGTACCAGTGATTTTTGCCGTGTTATTATCGTATTCGTTTAATATCAATTGGTTATAAACTTTCCAAGCATTGTATTTACCTGTGATTGGGAAGTCAGGATTTCCCTTTTGTAGCATTACACCTTGCTCATCTCCATGTACGTTTGCACAAATACCTTCTGAGGTGTCCGCGTCTGTAACATTATAAGAAGCTATGATAACAGGTGAATTTGTGTTGTTGATTACAGATGCTGTTAAAATAGTTTCCGTTTCGCTGCAAAAAGATAGATCTTTTCCTAGGGTAACTTCTAAACTGCAATCCACACTAACTATTACCGCATCCGCATCTGTACACTCTCCGTTATCTGATGTTACCATAACAGAATAGGTAGTTGTTTCGCTAGGCGAAACTGTAATAGAAGGTGTTGTTTCGCCGGTGGACCAAATATAAGTACCACCTCCTGTTGCCGTTAAAGTAGCTGATGCTCCCGAAGCGATTGAAACGTCCTCGCCTGCATTTGCTTCTACATCATTGTTTACGATAACAGTTTGAACATATGTTGTTTGTACTCCACAAGCATCTTCTACTACCCAATGTCTTACTATAAGGTCAGAACAAGTTGCTTCAGGTGATTCTAAGCAGTCTCCAATAGCGGAGTACATATCGTTATGGTTTGAACCAGAAGAAGACATCGTATTGCCAGCTGGCATTCCGTTTACGGTTCCTTCATAATCGATCCAAAATCCAACACCAAACCCACCATAAACGTCTCTAGGACCATAATCCATATGAGCTACATTTCCTGTAGAAATCAATCTTAAATCCGAATCTGAGAATGCTCCAAATCCAACAATAGAATTTGGTTTGTTGAAATCAACGCTTGCATATCGTCTTTCTGGTGCGTTGTTATCTGTATTTTGATATCCTCCATTAGCTATCCAAGTATCAAAATCCTTTAATTCTTCGAAATAATAATGTAAATGAAAACCAGAATCGGGTAAATCTAAGTTGGTAATGGTGCCAAATATTTCTGCCGTTCCATCTTCTTTTACTAAAACATATCCATCTTTCCATAAGAAGTTCTGATTATATTCTTCTGGGAAGGAGTGGAACCATAAATTTCTCCAGTTATAATTATCTTGAGAACTCAATTCAATCTTACATAGTGAATCTGAGGTGTTTTCTGAATAGGAAATTACTTCTCCATTTGTAAAAGTTACTTCAGGGAAGCTTTGTCCTTGTGAAATGGTTACTGATTCCGTTAAGTTGTTTGCCGTTACTTCGGGAGCATTAGTGATAGTAACCGTTACCTCATCTATGGCCTCGCAATCTGAACAATCTTCAGCTTTAACTTGATATGTTCCTGATTGATTAACGGTTATAGACTGTTGATTAGCATCGCCAACGATGTTACCATCTGTTGTTGTCCATGTATATTGTACTTGATTATTTGTAGTAGGAACACATTCTCCTAACTTAATGTTTACATCACCACGTGTATAAAAGCCATCTCCGCCGGTAGCATAAAACCAACCTGAGGCTCCTAAACCTGTTCTGGTAACATCACCGCCAATACCTAATTGGAAAGCTTCGCCCATTCTGCTTAGCTGATATGTACCATGATTTTCGGAAACAATAGTTCCTGTAGTCGTCGTCCAATATACGTAATCAGAAGTATCATCTGTATCACAACCTAATTTTGGACTACCTGCCGGTGGCGTTGTAGTTCTTCCGGTAAACGTAATATGAACATCCAAGGTGTCTGAACCATTGGATACTTTACTCTCATAAATTGCAGTACCATCCGCTAGTATTTCGAAATTCGAATGTATCGTTGTGTTGAAAAAATTATTACCACTGTTGGACATCCAGATTTCAGAAGGATTTCCGCCACTACATCTATCACTTTCGATAATAGGATAGACGCAGCTACCTGAACATGTACCTTCGTTGAGAACGGAAGCCGTTAAAACAAGCTCGTCTTCTTGACACACTTCAATATCGTCCCCTGCATCTACATTAATCGTACAGGTTTCAGGTACGTAAATTTCGGTGGCTTCGTAAATATCCGTACAACCTACCGTTCTAGCGCACATTCTGTAATAGCCTGGATCGTCCGGACAGAAATTAAGGGCGGTATCAGTAGACCAATCCGTTAATGGAATAAATTCATTATCCCTTCGCTCCAACCACATAAACTCCACTTCATCTCCAAAACTTGTAGGAGCCTCCGAGGCAGTTACGCAAGTCCCTTCTAAACTCAATTGAGGTACTTGAACGGCACCACAGTTTGCATCTGCAATGTAAACTTCTGTTGCCTCGTAAACATCGGTACAACCTACCGTTCTAGCGCACATTCTATAATATCCCGGGGTATCTGGGCAATAATCTAGGGCTGTGTTGGTAGACCAGTCCGTTAATGGGATGAACTCGTTGCCTCTACGTTCTAGCCACATAAACTCAACTTCATCTCCATAGCTGTTAGGGGTATTGTATGCTCTAACACATGTTCCGTCTATATGCAGGTTAGGCATTTCTACGTAGCAACCAAAGTCCTCATCCAGTGTTTTAAATGAATCTGCTTCTGCCATAAATCCAACCTTGTCGGTATGGACAGCGCTGGACATGAAAGAAATGCTATTTGTTAAGAATGATAATCTATTTGTATTTAGATTATTATTTGAGTAACTAATACTCATGTCGGATTTGTCATTACCTAATATGTGATTAGGCATACACAAGAATGTAAAAAGAAATGCACCAAAAAGAGTGTACTGTAGGTAGATTTTTTTCATAAGATTTAGATAATGGATTACTATTTATAGCAGTAAAGAGAATTCATTTGTTAACATTTTCTTTTTAATACATCTAGTATTCGATAAAAGGTTAAAAAAAACCTATTTAAGACTTAGTGTTATCTAAATATGTAGGATTTTACTTAATATGTTAAATTCTCGAATTTCCTTGTATGACGCGTCTCATCGATAAACGGTACGTCTCCGGTAAATGGAAATTCAGCGATACAAAGTCCATTAGTGGTCTATTCTATCAAGTTTTTTAGATTGGAATTTATGGGGAAAAGGCTAGCTTTAGGTCAGCCAATTAAATACCTTTCGATTTGGTCAGTTCTTATCTTATAGATGCTTATAGTAAGGAAATGGAATAGCACTGCAGCTTCCTAATATCATCATTGATATTGACCAGGCAGCCTGTGAAATATTTCAGGACTAACTAGTATGGAATGCCTTAAAAAATTTGAATGCTTGATAGCTAAATGGTTACTATTACCTCAATTATTAAATATATAAGAATCCTAGATTGGATAATATTGCCTGTATTGAAGCAAACACTATACTATGCCTGATTCACTATTTAAGCCGCTTTAGCATTTGTTTCATGAGCACATTGGCACTTATTCTACCTTTTTCCTTAATGAAATCACGAGGTGTATTATCGCCAATTTCAAAGACCAAGGCTTCTGCTCCGTGTGCGACGAAAAAATAATTTCTTGAAACTGTTGTAGGTTCTATGTCCTTGTTTGGTTTTATATTAGGATCGTATCCGCTAATCTGTTCTTTTATTTCGTCCAGCCAATCGTAGACAAGGTTTGGCATATTTCCTTTCAATTCAGCATCAACCGTGTAATAAATATCGTCCCAAGTAGAGTGGAAATCAATTCCGAAATAGAATTTACCTTGGGTTTCAGAGACTTTATTTTCCATGAATGTTTTAACTGCTCTAGTTTCTGGTTGATTAAAATTGGCCCAATCCCTATTCAAATCGATGCCCCCTTTGTTATGCCGCCAATGGCCATTGTCTACGCCGTCCGGGTTCATTAAGGGAATCACATAAGTAGTAAACTTTTTTCTAAATTTCCTTGCTAATATGGAGTTAGAGCTTAGCTCTTCTATAAAAGCTTTCATAGCAAGATATCCGGTAACCTCTGGAGGATGTTGTCTTGAGATAACAATGAGCATGTTTTTTGATTCTGGGTCGCCTACCGTCAATAAATTTAAATCCCTGCCCTGTTCGCTTTTTCCAATACTGGTTTTTTGAACAAACGAATTTTGGGATAAGCTATCCAACCAACTAGAAACGTTGATGGAGGTCTCCAATTCTTGTCCGGCTACCCAAAGGGTATCTGGTCCAATATCCAATCTCATTTTAATCTTAGTGGGAAGGGAGCCTGGCCCAAAATCGGCATCTCCTTTTTCATATTCGGAATAGTTAACCGAATCTAGTAAGACCCAATGGATACCATCTGAGCTTAATTTTGGATAGTACCGATGCTTTATGTTCTCTTGATAGGTCAACACCAAATCAATAGATTGTGTTTTGGCTGACCAAGCTTTAAAGGCATACCATGGACTGATATTTATCGGAGTATTCTCTGAAGTAATCAAAGCAGTATACGTACTATCGTTGTTTTTTAGTATTCCGTTTAACCTTGCGCCATCAAAGTTGTTGGAAATGACTACATCGGAATCCTCAAAGGTAAATTCCCCTTTCCACTGTGTTTGTGTTGGTTTTGACTCTGTAGCTATTCGTTTAATAGGTGGTTGTCCTTGAAATTTTGATGTTTGAGCCTGGGCTTGATATATCGAGACAATAAGAAGTAAAAGGAGTACATTTTTCATATTAAATCACGTTTTTTTGAACATAACGATAGTTAAATCCGTAGAAAAGGAAATAGAATACCGGTAATATAATCATGTTGTAATTGAATTTAAAGAAAAGAACCTTGTTTTCTTCTTGGTGGGGTAATTTAGATGAACCTTGTGAATATAGGATGGCCTTTAAAAGTTTTTCTCAAAATTAAATATCCGGTTAGACCAATCAAATATACCCTGCGATGATCAACGGTTCTTTGGTGTTAAGCTTTGTCAAGACACAAAAAAGTCCGCATTTTGGTGCAGACTTTCTGTATTCTAAGTGACCCTGACAAGATTCGAACTTGTAACCTTCTGATTCGTAGTCAGATGCGCTATCCAGTTGCGCCACAGGGCCATTTATACCCCTACTAAAGGGCTGCAAATATATTTCTTTTTACTTTTAACGCAAAATAACTAGGAACAAAAGAAATGGATTTTAAAACGTACGTAAGGGATATCAAGGATTTCCCAAAAGAAGGTATCTTGTTTAAGGATATCACCCCTTTGCTACAAGACAGTACCGCATTGAAAAATGCCGCCGACGCTTTGGTAGCGCTGGTAGGAAATACTAAAATTGATAAAGTTGTTGGGATGGAAAGTAGAGGTTTTATTTTTGGTCCAATTTTAGCATATAAGCTCAATGCCGGCTTCGTCCCAATTAGAAAACCGGGTAAATTACCATATGAGAGATTTAGCGAGTCGTTTGCGTTGGAGTATGGAACAGATACATTAGAAATGCATATCGATGCTATTAAAAAAGGAGATCGAGTGCTTATTCATGATGATGTTCTGGCAACAGGTGGTACTGCGAGTGCTGTGGCTAAGCTTGTAGAGCGATCAGGTGGAGTAATAGTACAGTTTAATTTTTTGTTGGAACTGGAGTTTTTAAATGGTAGGGCCAAAATAGAAGCTTGGCCAACACGTTCCCTAATTAACTATTGATCCAATGCTTTGGTAGTAATAAAGTAGCGCCAGCCAATAATAATCATTTGCAGTTTTGAAGCCTTAGAAAGGTCTAGGTGCTGTTTGGAGTAGGAGGGGAGCAGCATTTTGTTCAATTTAGCCAAAAAGGTATACATGTTTTACGATTTTGATGATGGCTCAAAAATACACTTTTAGCTCGCCATTTGCTATAGTAACCAATCCTTGTTTCCTTTTTTGAAGGTCATAACTATGTAATAATTTTTCATTTTCATTTTAGCTATTCTCATAAAGTTGCCAGGATTAAGCTTAGTATCAAATACAATAAAAATTTAATTAGATTAATCATTTGTGTAGTTTTATTTGGTTAAACAATCTATGTTTTCAAGTATTCCATTTTTAAGATATGGAACTAAGAGTGGTACAAGCAAGAAACACTATTAAAATTATTACAATTGACTATATAACTGTAAGTTTTTTAATCTTAATGGTTATAACATTTTGCACTTACTCTTGTTGCAGATTAATAAATGATATAGTAATAGTGTGTTTGTATATTAATATGAAATATTTGTAGGTTGTTTTAGAATGGTTTTGTAATTCACTAGGGCGTTTTGATAAAAAAAAAGCCAAATAAAGTGCTTTTCATTTATCGGGAATAAAAACATGAGATAGTGGCGCACAGATTTTTTACATTGTTAGAAGTCATTTAGTTACCAATAATTCTGATTTTTTGATAGTGTATAATTTCACCATACATCAGTATTATAAAGTATTGAGTTTTGTAGCAAGTGGCGTATGACCAAGTAAACCCAAATTCTTACTTTATATTTGCTCAAAACTATAAGTATGCAGCATGTGTTATTCGTTATTGGTGGCTTGATCTTACTTATTGCCGGTGGAAATTGGTTATTGAAATCAGCTGTGGACTTGTCCCTAAAGTTGAACATACCTAAAATCGTGATAGGGATGACGGTAGTTTCTTTTGCGACATCTGCTCCAGAACTGATAGTCAGTATAAATGCTGCTTTGGATGGTTTTCCCGATTTGGCCTTAGGAAATGTGGTCGGCTCTAACATCGCTAATTTGGGCCTTGTTTTGGCTATAACTATTTTGCTAAGTAGTATAGATGTAAAAAGGAGTTTTTATACAACTGACTGGCCCGTAATGATGATAGCCTCTTTGCTGTTTTTTGTCTTCATTTATTTTGACGGTGTATTGACGCGATATGAAGGAGTTATCATGGTTCTTTTTCTGTTTATTTTTTTGGTCTACTTATTGCGTTTTCAGAAAAAAGCTGTAGAGGAAGAGCCACAAATACCTTCCGTTATTATGCCTATTTGGAAAACGGCCCTATTTCTTGGGCTTGGTGGTCTAGCCTTGTGGGGCGGTTCTGAACTATTAATTACAGGTGCCGTTGGCCTTGCCAAGAATTTTGGCGTAAGCGAACGGATTATTGCTATTACCATTGTATCTGTGGGGACAAGTATTCCAGAGCTTGCAGCGTCTGTAATTGCGATAATCAATAAGGAAAAAGCGATATCCTTAGGAAATCTTATCGGTTCTAACATCTTTAATCTGTTAGCTGTGTTGGGTATAACCGCAATAATTACGCCTATTAAGGTAATGGATGAAGGCTTACTAACTAATGATATTTTTTGGATGCTGGGGATTTCCTTCCTGATTTTGCCCTTGGTATTCATTCCAAAAGGACTTCGATTAGGCTGGCGCGATGGACTCATTCTTATTGGAGTGTATTTAACTTTTGTGTATTTTACTATCTATTAATAGAATCTATTTATTTGTGTTAAGAACGATAGTTGCAATTTTCACGTTGTGCGGATTGTTGGTGTGCCAGACGGTTTCTGCGCAGGAGCAAGACTTTTTGCAAGCCAAAGTGCTAGATCAAAAAACGGGGGAGCCGGTCATCTTTGCGACCGTACGGCTTGTTGGAAAAGCAAAAGGCGTCATTACGAATATGGACGGTGGTTTTCGCTTTCCCTTAACCTACCGGGAAGATGGCGAGTCCATTGAAATTTCTTCTATGGGTTATGATAAAAAAGAGTTTAAACTGCAAGAGCTTTCCCCGTACGATATTAATATTCTGTACCTGATGCCAGGAGTTGTCGCTTTGTCCGAAGCGGTGGTCAGTGCTCGAAAAAAACGTGGGATGTCCGCCGTTAAAATCGTAAGCAAGGCAATAAAGAACATCCCCAATAATTATCCACACCGAAATTTTGCGTCCATTGGTTATTATCGCGATTATCAAATAAGGGAAGATGAGTATGTTAATTTGAACGAGGCAATTTTAGAGGTGGTGGATATGGGATTTCAGACCAATGACTATAACGATTCCAAGGTTCGTATATATGATTATCAACGTAATAAGAATTTTAAACGGGATGTTGAAGGTGGCTTTAGGTACGATTACAAGAACTATAAAAAGTTTATAGATAAGGCGTATCTACAAGATTTCGGCGGAAACGAATTCAATATTTTACGGATTCACGATGCCATACGTAACAACAACATAAATTCCTACGATTTTGTAAATGTTATGGAACGTGATTTTATAAGTAATCATTCTTTTAGGAAGGAAGACGATATCATACAAGATCAGGAACCTTTGTACGTTATAGATTTTGGACTGGCAACCCAACCAATTCGGGTATATGGTAAATTATACATATCAAAAAAAGATTTTTCCATTCATAAAATGGAGTATACTCTTTATGACCGTAATCGTAAAATGGAGAACGGACAGTTGAATAAGCACGGTAGTGATTATAAGGCTATTTTTGATGTGATTACGGAGTACAGGCACAAGTACGGAAGAATGTACCCTAATTATATTTCTTTTTACAATACGTTTGAAACGGCAAAACCTCCTGTTTTTACTGTAGTAAAAGTTTTATTGGATAGACCTAAAGCTTGTTTAGTGGTCAGGTTCAATGATGTTGTAGATTGGGAAACGGCTCAAAAAAAGACCAATTATGATCTGCGTTTTGAGGGAAAAAAAATGGCATTGGATAAAATAAAGGTGTTTAGGGATAAGGTGGAACTATATCCTAAAATAAGCGGGGAAGATTTTAATAAGCTATATCAAAAAATAAACGCTGTAAGCCTCAAAAAACTGGACAGCATGAAACTATTAACCGCAGAGATTACCGGAGTATTTAATAGAGACAGAACTTTCAAGGTCAATGAAATGGTTTATAAGACCTATAAACAATACCGGGAGTTCTTCGTGCAGGAGGTAAAGCCCAAAGGTAGTATTCTAACGGATACATTGTTTATGGATAAAAACGTTCCTATTTTTAAGAATCGACCTATGTTAAAACCAGATAATTTTGATGAGTATTGGATGAATACACCGCTTAAAAAAATCGATAATT
>CAYGUY010000023.1:41330-48666 GCA_964353165.1 uncultured Maribacter sp. | reverse complement strand
AGGTACGTCGGCGATATTTTTGGAAGTGCCCTAGCCGCTGAAGGATTGTTTGCTTTTGGTTTGGAAAGTGCTTTTTTAGGGGTATTACTTTTCGGATGGAACCGAGTGTCACCTAAGGTTCATTTTATTTCTACTATTGGAGTGTTTTTAGGATCGATGTTCTCCGCAGTTTGGATCGTTGTTGCCAACAGTTGGCAACAAACGCCTGCCGGCTATCATATCGTAGGCGAAGGCTTTAATGCAAGGGCCGAAGTAACCGATTTTTGGGAAATGGTTTTCAACCCATCAAGTGTAGATAGAATTATACACGTATGGCAAGGTGCCTTTCTAGCAGGTGCATTTTTAGTATTAAGTGTACACGCTTATTACCTTCTAAAAGGACGCTATGTAGAGGTGTCTAAAAAGGCATTTAAAATAGCTTTAGGGGTAGCAACCATTATCTCTTTAACACAATTAATCTCGGGTCATAGTTCTGCGAAGGGAGTTACCGTAAACCAGCCAGCAAAATTAGCTGCTATGGAGGGACATTATGAAAAATCGGCACCAGCAGATTTATATTTGTTCGGTTGGGTAAATGACGAAACCCAAGAGGTGACAGGTGTTAAATTACCTGGTGGTTTATCTTTTATGGTTCATCAAGATTTTGAGGCTCCTATTACTGGTTTAAACGCATTTCCAAAAGAAGAAAGACCTAGTCAGGTCAATGCTGTATTCCAATTTTATCACATCATGATTTCTATCGGAATGTTCCTCATTGGCCTAACCTTATATGCAAGTTTTTTATGGTGGCGCGGAACCCTTTTCGATAAGAAGTGGTTACTTAAGATTTTTGCATTCTCTGTTCTTTTACCGCAAATAGCAAATCAAGTAGGTTGGTTTGCCGCAGAGATGGGCAGACAACCTTGGATAGTGTATGGCCACTTAAGAACTAGCGAAGGCTTCTCACAAGAAGTATCATCTAATCAAATTCTGTTTTCATTAATTTTATTTTTAGTAGTCTATACGATACTTTTCCTTTTGTTTATTTATTCGGTAAATAAAAAGATTAAACACGGTCCGTATGATGAAGCTAAAAATCCATTAGAAATTATTTAATAAAATGAATATGGAATATTTTTTAGGTATAGATTACCCCACACTTTGGTTTTTAGTTGTTGGTTTATTATTCTCTGGTTACGCTATTTTAGAAGGCTTTGATTATGGTGCTGGTGCGTGGCATTTATTTTTTAAAAAAGATTTAAGTAGACGTATTGCTATTAATGCAATTGGACCATTATGGGATGCAAATCAAGTATGGTTAGTTATAGGAGGTGGCGCCTTGTTTGCTGGTTTCCCCGTAATGTATGCAACTATGTTGTCATCTATGTACGTGCCATTTATGCTATTTTTAATGTTATTAGTATTGCGCTCTTCGGCAATAAAATTTAGAAGTGCCGAAGAAATGTTGTGGTGGCGTAAAACTTGGGACATTACTTACTTTACGTCTAATGTTTTAATTTCATTTTTATTAGGAGTTGTGCTTGCTAATGTTTTACAAGGTCTTGAGATAGGCGAAAACTTAAGCTATAAAGGCGGTATGTTTTTCTCCTTTTTAAATCCCTATGCAATAATGGTAGGCTTCACTACCGTCGCATTATTTATGACTCAAGGCGCTATCTTTTTATTATTAAAGACAGAGGGTCGTTTACACGCCAGATTGACTTTTTTGCTTAAAAAAGGGATGTTATTTTTCATAATTAGTTTTGCAGCAACATCACTATACACTCTTATATTTTTACCGGGAGTTACAGACAGGTTTAAAGAATATCCAGTACTCTTTATAGTTCCAGTTTTAGCATTTTTAGCAGTCGCAAATGTGCCTCGATTAGTTTCGAAGAAAAAATATGGAATTGCCTTGATTTTTTCTTCATTAACAATGGCGTTTCTGTTGATGTTAGTGGCGGTTCAATTATACCCAGTTTTACTACCATCTTCTATAGACCCTAAATACAGTGTTACCATTTACAATGCGGCATCGTCTCAAAAATCCCTAGGGATTATGCTGACTATCGTTCTCATTGGTGCACCTCTTTTGGCTGGTTATTTCTTGTTCCTTTACAGAACATTTCACGGCAAGGTGAAGCTGGATGATACGAGTTATTGAGAAACTCATCCTTTTACTTAACCTATAAATAAACCATATAGAAAATATTTTACAACACTAATTGTAACAATGTAAATCGTAGTATTTCTGTCAAAACACTTTTGAGCCAACAACCTTTTTTTTATCTAAACATTTACTTGAGTAACATATGTTACAGATAAACTATGGGCAATAGTCTTTCTTTGCAAAAAATAAATTTTATGAATTGGATATATGACCCTTGGCCATGGTACGTATCGGGCCCTATGATTGCTATGATAATGTTTTTACTACTGATGGTTGGCAAAAACTTTGGAATGTCTGCTAACCTTAGAACCATGTGCGCTATATGTGGAGCTGGCAAATCTTCGGATTTTTTTAAATTCGATTGGAAAGCACAAAAATGGAATCTTATGGTAGTACTTGGTGCCATAATCGGAGGTTTTATAGGATCCCAATTTCTTTCCACGGATACCGCGGTTGCCATTAACCCTGAAACTATTTCCGACCTACAACAAATAGGATTCAACAGTGCGGGAAAAGCGTATCTCCCAAAAGAATTATTCGATGTAAAAGCGCTATCGGATAGCAAAAGTCTGGCTATCCTGGCTATTGGCGGACTATTGGTTGGTTTTGGAACTCGGTATGCAGGAGGCTGCACTTCAGGTCATGCTATTTCAGGCCTTAGTGATTTACAACTACCATCACTAATCGCAGTAATCGGTTTCTTTATCGGTGGACTGACTATGATACACTTTATATTCCCCCTAATATTTTAAAAAAATGAGAGTACTATCTTACCTTTTAATCGGAATACTTTTCGGCATCACCATGTTCAAATCAGAAGCAGCTTCGTGGTTTCGTATTTACGAGATGTTCAAATTTGAATCCTTTCATATGTACGGAATCATAGGTTCAGCATTGGTTATAGGAATTGTGATGGTTCAAATGATAAAACGATTGAACATAAAATCGTTTTACGGAGAAAAAATCACCTTCCATCCAAAAGCTAAAAGCTTTAGTCGTTATATGTTCGGTGGTATTATATTTGGTTTGGGATGGGCATTGGCGGGCGCCTGCCCAGGACCTATGTTTACCTTGGTAGGCGCAGGATACGTCCCCATTTTAATTGTTATCATCACCTCTATTTTAGGGACATTTCTGTACGGAATAGTAAAGGATAAACTTCCTCATTAGAAGTGGCTTACAGTAAGCCTAATTAAAAAAGGAATGGTTTATGTTTCTATTTGCATGGGCAGCTAATCAAAGTTTTCAACAAGTATTGGGCTAGGCATTCGAAGAATCATGACTCCAAATCCATAAAGCTTTTCCCGTTTATCACTTGATTTAAGAGGAGTAAATAAAACGGTGACAACTATTTTAAAGTATACTCAAAAACTTATAAAAAAATTGAGGCAGTCAACTTTTTATAGGTATATCTTCTTTTCTAGTACGTCAATGCATTATATCCATTTGCCTGTAATTGAAGCATCAGTATCGAGGCGGTCGGGGTATTATGGCTTAGACCATTAAAAAGCGTCTCTTCTGTAACGCCTAATTTTTCCATTGCAACACTACATACATTTACTTTCACTTTTCCTTTATATTTTTGAAAAAAAATCCTGTAGTTCAGAATGTTTGACCAATTTAATCACCACCAATTTCTTTGACCACAATTTCGTAATTCCAAATTAAAACACCATTTTTAATAAGTAGACCATAAATACATAGCACCCACTTAAAATATCTTACTTTAGTAATAAAAAAGCATAGTTGGGTGTTTTTTGTAAATCCGTTATGGTTTCTTGGTCTAATTTTTTTGAACGTGAACTACCGCAGTAGTGGCGACCATTACTAGAATAACCAAAAGAATGCGGAAACTACTACTCCTAAATTCTATTCTGATATATATGTTTGGTTAAAACGAACAGAATTAAATTATCATTTTTTATTTCAGACTTCCTTAAAATCAAAGATTCTATTGCAAAGAAGATATTGGAAATCCTCACTCTCCGCAGACAGGAATGTTCTAAAGCCATACTAAAACAGAGTACTCTCAAAGAAATTGTTGGCCAAGGTTTTAGATAGTACCAGCCGGAAACCACCATTAACATTCGAAAATTCAATCTTATAATTTATCTCGTAATTCGCTTCTATGCATAGAATACTTTAATAAAAATACCAAGTCAAATTGCTACATCATTTTATTCTTGAACATTCAATACTTGAAGAATTTTGGTGAATACGGAATAATTATCATAAACCCCTTGAAATGCTTGTGATTGTGGTCCATAGGCAAAAATAGGCACCATAACTGCAGTATGATCTTCTGTTGTAAAATCACCTTCTATGGTTCTATTCTGTAAATTCCCTTGTGGTATCGTGAAACCAGAAGTTTCATGATCTGCGGTAACAATGACCAAGGTATTGCCCGAGGCATCTGCAAATTTAACCGCCTCGGTAATCGCGCGATCAAAATCGATACCCTCAGATACAATTCCAGGCACATTGTTATGGTGACCATAACTATCAATTTGGGCGCCTTCGACCATTAAAAAGAAGGGTTTATTCTTATTGTTCAAAAAAGTTATTCCATTTCTTGTTGCCTTAGCTAGCACAGCTCCGCGACCTTCTAAAACACTTGGCACACCACCCTGCGAAAAAAAATGTGCGACACGTTCTTCTTTACGTGTTTCTATTTGATCACTGTGCTCCTCGATTACAAAACCTGTTTCTTTGATACCGCCAGAAACAGATGCTCCACCACCACCGATAAGGAGTGAAAGTTTACTTTTATATAGGTCTATGATAATTCCTTCCCTATCAGAACGGTCTCTTCTATGTGCATAAAAAGTTGAGGGCGTAGCTCCAGTAATCTCATCTGTGGTGATACAGCCAGAAACAAAACCCTTTTCATGTAGTATCTCGGTTAGATTTAATACCTTATTTCCCAAACTATCAACTCCTATTGCGCGATTGTTTGTTTTTACACCCGTAGCTAAGGCGGTTCCAGCAGCAGCCGAATCCGTTGTAAAATCATCTGCTGATTGGGTCTTTAACAAGCCAATACTTTTGAATTGGGTTAGGGACAAGGCTCCACCATTAGCTAGTGTAGAAGATGAAATTTGGCTAAGCCCATTGCCGTCTCCTATCAACAAAATAATATTCTTGACCTCAGCATCCTTTTGATCTGTTTTATAAGTGGGCACATACACCTCTGAGGTTTCGGTATTGTTATAAACACGATCGCTCAATGTATTCAGGTACGAAGTACTCGCATAGGGCATATCTGTATTAATATAATCAACCCCAAGATCCACAAATGCCTTCCATGCAGTTTTGGAGTCGGGAGTACCCCAAAAGCGGAAGGGTTTGTTGTAACTATGCGCTTTATCGATAGTAGACTTTACCTTTTTATAATCCTGTTTAGTTAATCTACCTTTTCCGTTCCAAGATGAAAAATTTTTAAAACTAAGACTGATTAACGCTACTTTATCCCATATTTCGCTATTCTTTGGAGCCTCCAAACTCTGGTAGTCAAAAGTTATATACGCTGGATAATTGAAATAATCTTCAACTTTAGGACGGTTCCCTGAAATAACGATAGAAATAGATTGATCATTAACAATCTTAGGATATTCCTCTAAGACCAATTTTAGCTGGTTCAATGTAGCATAAGGCTCAGATTTAATATCAATCAGAAATTGTAGGGACTGACCTTTACCTAGTTCCAACGATTTCATAGCTCCAATAGGCTGCAAATAGAGCGTTTGTAAAGTACGGTGAGGCAAAATATCAGATTCGTCATGAGCAACATAAAGATTTCCTTCCTTCAGAAAAACATCTATTTCAATAGAGTTTATTCCATTCGCGTAAGCGCTCCAAAATGGCACTTCTTGTAAGTAATCATTATGTGAATGGACTTTAAAGGATTGGGAAGTGACAAGTTGCATGGTTAATCCTAAGACAACTAATACAGAATAGTGTTTTAACATGGACTTTTTAAATTATAAATTAAACTATATCCAGCTATGAACCAATAGCAAGTACGTTTCGCAAGTCTTACGAATATAAACTTCTCTCTTACTATAATCACTGTATAACTATACAAAGCCTCGCACTATTTAGATATATGAACTAAATCTTCCTTTAAACATATAGTATTACCCTAACCACTAACTCTAAGGACTTCGACTATTTTAAAGAGTAATACTATATTCGTTATTAGCAGCTAATAATAAAGATTGGAAAATGATTCTTAAATTCACAGAAATAAATTGCACAGACATACTCCCTAAAAATAATGTCCAAATACTTTTACCTTAAGTTCACGTTTATGTTCATCCTGGTACCCCGAATATTTCTGATTAAACTTCTTAAGAAATGAGACATAAAACAACTATTTTGTTCAAAAGTTTGCTTATCACTTTTGGATTAGTGCTAAACTCCTCTTGTACCGAAAAGAAAGAAGCAACCATAAATGACATTGATGAAAACACTAACTATGTTGAAATGGTTTACCCTCAGTTAGATACAGAAAATTCCCGTTGGTTCTTTTTTGCATCGGCCAGTAGGCCTTTTGGTATGGTCAACTTAAGCCCAGATACAGAAATTGATGGTGCCTGGGGAAGTGGGTATCGCTATAAAACAGATACGATAAAAGGTTTTAGCCATATTCATGGGTGGCAGATTTCCGGACTTTCCGTAATGCCACTAATTTTGAACGACGCGGCCGACACCGCCGTTTTTACAGATTTCTACTCCAAATTTTCGCACGAAACGGAAAAAATTTTTCCAGGTTATCATTCTTTACTATTGCAGCGCTATGATATTGAAGCTGAACTAACCAGTACTAAACGAGTTGGCTTTCACCGTTATACTTTTCCGGATAAAGAAACACCTGCCATCCTGTTCAATCTAAACGGTATGTTGGGCCCCAGTGAAAACCTAAATGGAATTCTTACACAAAAAGACGACAAAACATTAATCGGTTCATTAGAAATGGCCCCCACACATCGGCGTCCAAAACCCCTCAAACTATTTTTTCATATCCAGTTGAATACATCAATCTCCTCTATTGAAAAGGATACGGAAACCAAGAACTACCTAGTATTTACAAATCCTAATAGGAAGGAGGTCCTAATGAAAGTAGGTATTTCATATACCTCGGCAAAAAATGCGGAACACAATAGCATTTCCGAACTGAGCCATTGG
>CAYGUY010000023.1:6417-41230 GCA_964353165.1 uncultured Maribacter sp. | reverse complement strand
AATTCAGATTCCTTTTGGGGTGCACAATGGACCCTAAATACCCTTTGGGGCTTAGTCTATCCAGATATTATGGAAGATTTTGCCCATTCCTTGATGCGCTATTATAAAGATGGCGGACTAGTACCCAGAGGGCCATCTGGGGGTAATTACACCTATGTAATGACTGGGGCTTCCTCTACCCCATTTATGGTAAGTGCAATCCAAAAAGGAATTGTTAGGACCAACTTAGTTAGTATATATCAAGCTCTAAAGAAGAATCATTTGACTGATGGCATAATGGCAAAAGCGGGCTATGAACACCAGACAGTTTTAGGTGGTGGACTGGAACATTATATCGAAAAAGGATTTGTTCCCTACCCCATTCCAGAGGGTAAATTTGGTGGCCACCAAGACGGTGCAAGCCTTACCCTAGAGTATGCCTACCAAGATTGGACCTTGGCCCAGCTTGCCAAAAAATTAAACCAAACAGCAGATCACACTTATTTTTTAGAACGTTCTCAAAACTACAAAAATGTGTTTGACAGCACTACCGGATGGATTCGACCTAAAAACGTATCAGGTACATGGCTCGAAAATTTTGATCCCTACCTCTATGAAAATGGATTTAATGAAAGTAATGGGGCACAATCTACTTGGTTTGTTCCCCATGACATAGCGGGTCTGGCAGAACTCATGGGAGGTAAGGAAGCAGCTGTTGAAAAATTGAACAATCAGTTTAAAGTGGCACAGAAACTAGGTTTTACATCTGGTAATTCCCACGCCTTGGAATTACATCCTGAGTATAGCCGCATCCCCATAAACTATGGAAATCAGCCCTCCATGCAAACCGCCTATATATTTAATGCTCTCGATAGACCAGACTTGGCCCAATATTGGTCGCGAAAAGTGATTGAAAAGGTGTTTAGCGGTTTAGACCCTGGTACTGGATATAATGGAGATGAAGATCAAGGGTTAATGGGAAGTTTGGCCGTTTTAATGAAGTTAGGGCTCTTTCAAATCAACGGAGGAACCGAAAATGACCCAGAATACCAAGTGGGAAATCCTATTTTTAACGAGGTCGAAATCGAACTTCATCCCAAATACCACAGTGGAGACGTGTTTAATATCAAAACGAACAAAATCAGTAAGAAGGATACCATCTTTAAAGAAGTACGCCTAAATGGTAGCATATTAGAAACAAACACGATTCCTCATTCCGTACTTACTAGCGGAGGTATATTGGAGTTTGATTTTAAACGAGATTAAATGAGGGAATTGGATTATTAACTGTATGTAGCACCTTAAGTGGTAAACAACAGCCAAGTTTTTTTTCGTATTTTTCTTCATGGTTTGTATAGGCTTTGAGCAGGAACCATACATATAATCGATTTATAAATGATGTTAAAAAAGGATCTGACCAATTATGAAGAAAGGTAGGGTCACCATTACAGATATTGCCAAGCAGCTCAATATTGCACCGTCAACGGTTTCAAGAGCCTTACATGATCATCCGGCACTCAAAAAGGAAACAAAAGCATTGGTCCGTGCTTTGGCAGATAAGTTGGGATATCAACCCAATTTTATGGCGTTAAGTTTATTACGAAAAGAATCGAAAACCATAGGAGTCATTGTCCCGGAGATTACCAGTCATTTTTTTTCCGCCATTATTACCGGTATTCAGGATATTATTGCCAAATCGGAATACAATATCATGATATGTCTTTCCAACGAATCCTATGAGGAAGAAGCTGTAATCATCAAAAAACTATTAAAAATTCAAGTTGATGCAATTTTAGTTTCACCAGCTTCGGAAACAGATAATTTTGACCATTTTCGAACCTTACAAAAATATAATATCCCAGTCGTAATTTTCGATAGAGACTGCCCTGGGTTTATAGCGGACAAAGTATTGGTTGATGACTATGCAGGAGCTTTTCAAGCAGTAGAATACTTAATAAAATCTGGTTGTGAAAAAATTGCACACCTAGGCGGACCTTTAAACCTTAGTACTACAAAACACAGACTACAGGGATATCTAGATGCTTTGGAAGATGCAAAAATACCCATCCGGAAAGATTACATAGAACATGTAAAGGGTTTTTCACACAATGATGGACTTAAGCCTACGAAAAAGCTATTGAAATCAAAAGATTTACCGGATGCCATTTTTGCCATGAACGATAATATAGCGATTTCAGCGATGCACATTGCACGTAAAATGGGGTTAGAAATCCCAGGAGACATATCCATAGTTGGCTTTGATGATGAGCCACATTCCTCGTACTTTAGACCTGCGTTATCAACAGTTTGGCAGCCGGTATACAGTATAGGGATGTTATCGGCTAGAATTGCATTAAAGCGCCTCAAAAGCGAAAGTCCTGAAAGTTTAGATTTTCGCGAAGAAATTTTTAAGCCAGAACTCGTAATAAGGGAGTCCTCTAGGAAAATTGAACTTTAAAATGAATCAGGACGCTCTCAAAAAGTAATGCAAAGGTTTGCATTCCCTTTTGGAGGTTATTGCTTTCCAAGGTGGTTTTTTTATTGTTTTTTTATAGTAATTGGGATGTCTCTACATACTCGTTAAAGAATGAATTTATGGTCGTTTTGCCCAAGGAACTTTTTAAACATTGTTATGGTAGTTATGCCATTGCCGCTGTTAACGTCTTCACCATGGAACAGGTACACGGCTTGTTTAGGGCTGGCGAAAAGGCCAATGCCCCCTTCTTGGTACAAATTACCCCTGTAGCCAGAAACTATGCGAACGCTATAATGTTGACTGCCATGGTTAAAGCAGCTTCAAAGATATATCCAAAAGCGGTCTATTCCGTGCACCTAGACCATGGTAATGAGGAGCATGCTATGAACGCGATAAAATCCAATTACTATCATTCTGTAATGATAGATGCGTCTCATGACGATTTCAATACCAATGTGAAGAGAACTTCGGCAATTGTAAAGGAAGCGCACAAAAAAGGCATCTTTGTAGAGGCTGAATTGGGTATATTGAGCGGCGTTGAGGATGATATTTCTATTGATGAGAAACATGCCCGTTACACAAGCCCCAATGAAGTGGAAAGCTTCGTAAAGCATACCAATTGCGATAGTTTGGCAGTTGCAGTGGGAACCAGTCATGGGGCCTATAAATTTAGTTCGGGCCAAGGTATACAATTTCGTATATTGGAAGAAATACAACAAAAACTACCAGGATTCCCTATCGTACTTCATGGTGGTTCCGCAGTAAATCTAAACGAAGTACAACGCATAAACAATGCGGGGGGAACTCTAAATGAAAATGCCTCAGGGGTAGCCCCTGAAGAAATTGTAAAATCGATTCAATATGGGGTATGTAAAATAAATATTGCCACTGATGCACGACTTTTATGGACTAGGGTACATCGGGAATTTTTTAAAGACCATCCTGAACAGTTCGATCCGATTGTTCCTGGAAACACCTATATGGATGCCTATGAAGCATTCATGCTACAGAAATTTGATCTCTTGGGAGCCACTGGAAAGGCGGCCGCATTTAATACAAAAACTAAAAAATGAGCAAGCAATCCATGTTATTAGTAAAACCGAATAAAGACACACAACCCTACCAAAGTATAACACCCCAATCCGCTAAATGGAACTATCTTTCCTTTGAGGCGCGCCAAATGACCGAAAATGAAGTTTGGGAACATGAAACCCAAGGAAATGAATTGGTGATAGTATTGCTCAGTGGAAACTACAAGGTAACCAGCAATAAAGGTACTTGGGAAACAACAAACGGTCGTACCAATGTGTTCAAAGGTATAGCCCACACCCTATACCTCCCTCGGAATACTAATTTTACCTTGACAGCCATGAGCAAAGACCTTGATATTGCCTATGGTTGGTGCAAGGCAGATAAGGATTATGAGGCAAAATTTGTGACTCCGGAAGAAACACCTGTCGTAATTTTTGGCGGGGACAACGCAACACGTCAGTTTAATGATTTGATACCCCCGGGCTTTGGCTGTAATAGTATTGTAGTGCGAGAGGTATATACACCTTCGGGCAATTGGAGTTCCTTTCCTGCGCACAAACACGATGAGCGTATTTTAGCAGAAGATGGCACTGTCTTGGAACCGATACAAGAAGAAACCTATTTTTATAAATTTCAAAGGCCAGAAGCTTACGCAATTCAACAGGTATACACTAAAGATCGATCCTTAGATGAAATAGTAAGACCAAGACATAATGATGTAGTTATGATTCCCAAAGGATACCATCCCGTTGTAGCCGAACATGGTTTCCATTGCTATTACCTCAACTTTTTGGCCGGGACCGACCAATGTTTGGCAAATACTACTGATACGGATCATGAATGGATTTATGATTCTTGGACCTCAAAAGACAACAGATTGCCTTTGGTAACCGCAGCAATGAACAATCAATAATATATGAAAACACGGAAATACGACGTCATTACCTTTGGAAGGTCCTCTATAGACCTCTATTCCCAAGATATTGGTTCACCATTTAATGAAATCAAAGGCTTTGACGCATTTGTTGGAGGGTCACCATTAAACATTGCCGTGGGCTGCGCAAGACTAGGGGTCAAAGCAAGTTTATTGACCGCCGTTGGCAAAGATAAAGTGGGAGAATTTATATTGAATTTTCTTAACAATGAAGGCGTAAATACAGCATATATTCCCACTAAGAAATTAGCAAGGAGCAGTGCCGTGGTTTTGGGCATAGAACCACCGGATAAATTTCCCTTGGTATATTATCGTGATAATGCCGCGGATAGTCAAGTTAGCATTGATGATGTTAATCGTGCCGAGATTCCAGATCACCGTATCTTACTCATAAATGGTACGGCAATGAATATGGAGCCCTCTAGGAGTGCCACATTTTATGCTACTGAAATTGCGAGTAAAAATAAGGTTGATGTAGTGCTCGATCTAGATTTTAGGGCAGACCAATGGCACGACTTCCGTGCGTTCGGGGTAACTATGAGAGCGGTTTTACCAAAGGTGAAGATTGCTATTGGCACGGAGGAAGAAATCTTGGCTGCCACTATGGAGCATTCCTCCCAAGTGACAATTACTGACCAACAGATTTCCGCTCCTGAAATTTCCGGCGATATATCGGCATCTATTAAAAGCTTGCTTTCTTCGGGTATCGAAACACTTATCGTAAAACGGGGCAAGGACGGTGCCAGTGTTTTCCAAAAGGATGGGTCTGTACAGGACGTTCCCGGCTTTCCGGTTAATATATTAAATGTACTAGGTGCCGGTGATGCATTTGCCAGTGGGTTTTTGTACGGCTTGTTACAAGGGTGGGACCTATATAAATCATGCAGAATGGGCAACGCAAGTGGCGCACATGTAGTAACTCAAAAAGGCTGTGCCAACTTTATGCCAACCCTAAAGGAGTCAATGGACTTTATTGAAAAAAATGGAGGCTTTTAATTTTTGATGTAAATTATGGAAACGAAAAGACTTACCGTGGCACAGGCCACTATATCGTATCTAAAAAATCAGTATGTTGAGCGGGACGGCAAGCAACAAAAATTCTTTGCCGGCTGTTTTGGTATTTTGGGCCATGGCAACGTAGCAGGCATCGGACAGGCCCTGCACCAAAATCCAGACTTCCCATTTTATGTCTCCAGAAATGAACAGGCCATGGTTCATACCGCGGCTGCCTTTGCCAAGGTAAAAAATAGGTTACAAACGTTTGTATGCACCTCTTCCATTGGACCGGGGGCAACAAATATGGTAACTGCAGCAGCAGCAGCTACTATTAATAGAATTCCTGTTCTCCTAATACCAGGTGATATTTTTGCCACTAGGCATGTGGCCCCTGTACTACAACAATTGGAATCTAATATGACCCAGGATATTTCGGTGAACGATTGTTTTAAACCTGTATCAAAATATTGGGACCGCATCAATAGGCCAGAGCAGTTGATAACATCACTACCCGAAGTAATGCGAGTACTCACATCACAGGCCGAAACCGGTGCAGTAACCCTGAGTATTCCCCAGGATGTACAAGCGGAAGCCTTTGATTTCCCTATAGCCCTGTTTCAAAAAAAGATCTGGCATGTAGGGCGAACTATGCCTGATCAATCCCTATTGAAAAAGGCTATCGCCCAAATAAAAAATAGCAAAAAACCCATAATCGTGTCGGGCGGAGGTACCATTTATAGCGGTGCCACCGAAGTACTTAAAAAACTTGTAACCCGTACCGGAATTCCGGTTACCGAAACTTTTGCTGGCAAAGGGTCCCTTAACTATGATGTTCCACAAAACCTAGGAGCAGCTGGCGTAACAGGAACCCCCGGAGCCATAGAGGTCGCAAAGGAAGCAGACCTAGTCATTGGAATAGGTACTAGATATAGTGACTTTACAACCATCAGCAAGTCAGCCTTTCAAGACCCTAATGTCAAATTTATTAATATTAATATCACTGAGTTCGATTCCTACAAGCACGGAGCATTACCCTTAGTAGGCGATGCCAAGGCTATTCTTGAAGTCATAGACAAGGAGCTATCTGACTATGAAGTAAATCAAGGGTATAGAAAAAAAGTAGAAAATTTCAATACTTCTTGGGATAATTATGTTTCTGACATCTATACTGAAAAAAACGTAATACCTGCATTTCAAGGAGAGGTCATCGGTGCCGTGAATACATTTTCGGATGCCAATGACATTATGATTTGCGCAGCGGGTAGTCTCCCGGGAGACCTCCATAAATTATGGCGCACCCGAAACCCGAAAGGTTTCCATTTAGAATATGGGTATTCCTGCATGGGGTATGAGATAGCTGGCGGATTAGGTGCGAAAATGGCACAAAAGGAAAGTGAAGTCTATGTATTAGTAGGGGATGGAAGCTATTTGATGATGGCACAAGAAATCGTTACTTCCATTCAAGAAAAACAAAAATTGACCATCGTCCTATTGAACAATGATGGTTATGCCAGTATAGGTGGACTTTCAGCTTCTTTAGGAAGCGAAGGTTTTGGAACGTATTACCGGTATCGCAATGAAGACACCAATCAGTTAGACGGTGGCTTATTACCCATAGACTATGCCGCAAACGCAGCTAGCATGGGCGCTTATGTCATAAAGGCAGCCAATGTTACCGAATTGAACGCTGCCCTTAAAAAAGCCAAGACTATTGACCGGACAACTTTAATATATATCGAAGTAGATAGAAAAAAAGGTATTCCAGGGTATGCCTGGTGGGAGGTTGCCGTAGCAGAGGTTTCCGAAAAAGAAGCAGTGAAGGAGTCACACAAAACATATTTGGACCACAAGAAAACCCAAAAATATTACCTCTAAATCCATACAATGAATACCGATCTCATAATTACCCTAGTATCTTTTATCGCCTTTACCGGTGGTGTCGCCTTCTTTACGTGGTACAGCCTGCGTAAAACAAATCTAGGGTCTTCAGAGGGTTACTTTTTAGGCGGTAGAAGTCTTACGGGTACTGTTATCGCAGGGTCTATGTTGCTTACCAATATTTCTTCAGAACACCTGATAGGAATGAACGGAAATTCTTATGTGAATGGATTTATTGTCATCGCCTGGGAAGTAACATCCTCCATTGCTTTGGTCATAGCAGCACTATTTTTTGTTCCCAAATATTTAAAAATGGGATTGACGACCATTCCACAGTTTTTAGAAAACCGTTTTGATGGACTTACAAGGACAATGGTCGCTGGCATCCTTATTTTCTCCTTTGTGGTCACCTTATTACCAATTGTACTTTTTTCTGGGGCTATTGGTATTGAAAGTTTATTCGGTGTTTCTGAAGTTTTAGGCGTGGATAAGACACAAGGCCTTTGGATAACCATAGTAGTAATTGGGGCAATAGGTTCTATATATGCCATTTTTGGTGGTTTAAAGGCCGTTGCCTATTCAGATACCATTAATGGAATAGGTCTGTTGCTCGGCGGGCTGCTCATTCCCGTTTTAGCTCTTATGGCCATCGGAGACAACAATATCATAGACGGACTTGTAAAGGTATATGAGTATGCGCCGGAAAAATTCAATGTCATTGGTGCACCCGATTCTGTTTTGCCTTTTGAAGTGCTGTTCACGGGGCTTATTATAAACCAGTTATATTTTTGGGGTATGAACCAAGCGATAATACAGAGGGCTTTGGGAGCAAAAAACTTGAAGGAGGCACAAAAAGGGCTCTTGCTTACCGGATTGTTCAAAATATTAATCCCTTTGATTATTATCCTGCCTGGGGTCATTTGTTACTTTTATTTTCAGGATACGTATTTTGACCAACAAGACGCTGTATACCCACAGTTAGTGAAAAAAGTTCTTCCTGTTTGGTTGATTGGTTTCTTTGCAGCGGTCATTATGGGAGCTGTTTTGAGCACCTTTAACTCAGTACTCAATTCTGTGGCAACCTTATTCAGTGTCGACATTGTTAAAAAGCACCTAAGCAAAGACATTAGCGATACAAAATTAGTTAGGATTGGTAAAGCTACCTCCGCTATTTTGGCTCTCATAGCTATTTTAGCAGCACCTATGGTTGCAAATGCATCCGATGGACTCTACCAGTTATTACAAGAACTCAATGGTATTTTCTTCATCCCAATTGCCTCTATTTTACTCGCTGGATTTTTTATGAAAAAAGTCTCGGCGATAGGAGCCAAAGTAGCCTTACTTTTCGGCCTATTCTTTTACGTTTTTATGACGTGGGGATATACGGATCACGGTATACACTTTGTCCATTTATGGGGTATTGAATTTGTACTTAACGTAGCTATCATGTACGGGGTGTCTTATTTTTATCCTAGAAAAAATATATATGAGGTTACGGATGTTGGAGCAGTGAACTTAGTACCTTGGAAATACACAAAGATCATGTCCATTGGATTATGTGTAGTTACCGTACTGATTTATATTTTACTTGGACAAAATGGATAACTAAAAAATTTAATTTATACAAAAACAATAGAATGAACATATTAAAAAACTATATAAACGGAGCTTGGAAAGATAGCACATCTAAACAAACCATTGATGTGGTAAATCCAGCAGATCAAAGTGTACTAGCCAAAGTTCCTTATGGATCGGAAACAAAAAAAGACGTGGAGCAAGCAGTCGCCGCCGCACAAAATGCATACAACGAATGGCATAAGGTTCCGGTAATGAAAAGGGTTCAAGTGCTGTACCGCTTAAAATCCTTACTGGAAGAGAACATGGAAGCCTTGGCAAAAATCATCACAGAAGAATCCGGCAAGACAAAGGCCGAATCCTATGGTGAGATTCAGCGGGCTATAGAAAATGTAGAAGTGGCATGTGGTACCCCTATGCTTATAGCGGGTGATGTAATTGAGGATATAGCTACGGGAATCGATGAAATGATGATACGGCAGCCTTTAGGCGTAGCAGCCTGTATTACACCATTTAATTTTCCGAGTATGATCGTATTTTGGTTTTTGCCTTACGCCATCGCTACCGGCAACGCCTTTATTGTAAAACCTTCCGAAAAGGTGCCCTTGACCATGATGAAAATTTTTGAACTCCTCCACCAACTGGATATTCCAAAAGGACTAGTAAATCTAGTTCATGGAGGAAAGGATTCCGTAGATGCCATCTTGGAACACCCGAAGATCAAAGCGATAAGTTTTGTGGGTAGTACACCTGTAGCAAGGTACATCTATTCAAAAGGAACGGCTAATGGAAAACGGGTACAAGCACAGGGCGGTGCAAAAAATCCTGTTGTGATATTACCTGATTCGGATATTGAAATGTCTACAAAAATCATTGCCGATTCCGTTTATGGTTGCGCTGGACAACGTTGCTTGGCAGCATCTACCATTATTACTGTAGGCGACCAGAAAAGGGAAATTAAGGACGCCCTTTACGAAACCATCAAATCTAGAACTACGGGATACGGCTGGGACGATGATATTAGTATGGGACCAGTAATTACACCAGAAAGCAAAAATCGCATAGAGGGATTGATTCAAAAGGGTGTTGATGAAGGAGCCAAACTACTTCTTGATGGCAGAAAAGCCTCTATTCCAGGTTTTGAAAAGGGAAACTTTATAACCCCAACCATATTAGAAAATGTAGCCTTAGACAAAGAATTAATACATACCGAAATTTTTGGCCCGGTCATGAGTTTACTTTCCATGGCGACTATCGATGAAGCGCTTGCTTTCGTAAATAGTGGTAACTATGGAAATATGGCCTGCCTTTTTACTGGTAGTGGGGCTAATGCAAGAAGATTCCGCAACGAGGCAGATGCCGGAAACATAGGTATCAATATTGGGGTTGCGGCACCCATGGCACAGTTCCCGTTCAGCGGCTGGAAAGATAGTTTTTTTGGAGATCTTCACGGCCAAGGCAAGCATGCCATTGAATTTTTCACACAAACTAAAGTAATCATAGAACGTTGGCCCAATATCTGGTCACGTAAATTTTAATACCAAACCCAAATGATAAAAATAGCGAACGCGCCTTGCTCTTGGGGTGCATTGGAGTTTGATTTGGAAGATAAATCGGAAGAAATCGGTTTTGAACAAGTGTTGGACGAAATCAAGGAAACCGGTTACATAGGTACTGAATTGGGTGACTGGGGCTACATGCCTACAGACCCGCAACGGCTTAGAACTGTAATAGACAGTAGAGGTTTAGAACTTTTGGGTGCGTTTGTACCTGTTGCCTTAAAAGATGAACGAACTCATGATATGGGAATAGAGTCCGCCTTAAGGGTTGGAGCGCTAATGTTCCAGGCTGGATATAAAAATGCCTTTATTGTCTTAGCGGATGATAATGGAAGTGTACCAGAACGCACGAAAAACGCAGGTAGAATTACACCAGAAATGGGACTAACCAAAGCAGAATGGGCAACCTATGCCTCAGGTGCTGAAAAAGTGGCCAAAGCTGTAAAGGAAGCCTATGGACTAAGAACAGTGTTTCATCACCACTGTGCTGGATATGTAGAAACACCCGATGAAATAGATATGCTTTTGTCATTGACCAGCCACAATTTATTGGGCCTTTGTCTGGATATGGGCCATTATGCATTTGGCGGTGGGAATCCTGTCACCGCATTAAAAAAGCATTCGGATAGAATTTGGCATGTCCATTTTAAGGATTTTGATCCTGACGTTGCCAGACGCTCGAAAAAAGCTAATGGTGATTATTTCGATGCCATTAAAAAAGGGGTATTTTGCGAACTTGGACAAGGCGCTGTAGATTTCAAGTCTATTGTTAAAATCTTAAAGGCTACAAACTATAATGATTGGATTGTAGTGGAGCAAGATATACTTCCAGGTATGGGAAACCCGAAAATATGTGCAAGGAAAAATCGTGAGTATCTCAATTCAATTGGGTTATAGCCTAATTAAAACAAACGCTTTTATTTAAGTAAATATGAATAAAGTTCGTATCGGTATTGTTGGATTGGGCAGATTGGGCTTTATTCATGCCACAAATATTGGAAGGATAATTAAAAATGCCGAACTGTCCGCAGCCTGTAGCCATAACAAAGAAGAATTATCCAGAGCGAAAAAAGAATTGAACGTTGACCATTGTTTTACTGATTTTAAAGAAATGATCAAGGCCTCTGACTTGAACGCCATTGTCATTGTTTCCCCATCGACCCATCATTGTGAACAAGCCATATATGCCCTTCAAAAAGGATTGCATGTATTTTGTGAAAAACCCTTAGGAACTACCCTCCAAGAGTGCTTAGCCGTAGAAAAAGCTGTAGCTGCAAATGCAAATCAGGTATTTATGTTAGGGTTTATGAGAAGGTTCGACCCTTCATATATGTATGCAAAGCAAAAAATAGATGAAGGTGTCATAGGAAAACCCATTCTTTTTAGAGGCTATAGTGTAGATCCTGAATCGGCGATAGATGGTGCCTTAAAATATGTCGAACACAGTGCTGGACAATTTTTGGATATGGCCATTCATGATATCGATTTAGCAAGATGGATGCTAAAAGCAGAGCCAAAAAGCATTTTTGCAATTGGAGGATGTTATGCACATGAAGAGTTTGCCACGTATGGCGATGGTGATAACGTATCGGCATTATTGCAGTTTGACAATGAGAGTATGGCCTTTTTCTTGGCAGGTAGAACGGCACCCCATGGTTATAACGTGGAAACTGAAATCATAGGTACCAAAGCTACACTTAGAATTGGATCTGTTCCAAGAAAAAATATGGTCGAGATATTAGATCGGCAGGGTGTAAGGCAAGAATGTTCCCAATCCTTTCAAGAAAGATTTGAAGTAGCCTTTGTTAATGAAATGCAGGAATTCGTGGATTGCATTACTGAAAATAAAAAACCAGAAATTAAAGTGGAAGATGGAACAAAATCAACCAACATAGCATATTTGGCGACAAGATCATTTAAAGAAAATAAACTTATAAAAATATGAACACCATAAAGTTCGCAGTTGCCGGCCTAGGCAGAATTGGAAAGATACATTTGGATAACTTGCTTCAAATGGAGGGAGTAGAAGTAGTGGCAGCGATGGACCCATCCGAGGCATGTCGGCAATATGCCAAAAATAATAATATTCCGTTTATTACATCGTCCTATAAGGACTTGATATCTATGGGCGACTTTAGTGCCATACTCATATGTTCCCCAACAGATACCCATGCAGATTATGTGGAACTTGCTGCAAAAGCAGGAATACATGTCTTCTGTGAAAAACCCTTAGATCTTTCTGTAAAAAGGGTTTTAGAAGTATTGGAAGTAGTCCGAGAAAATAAGATAAAGTTAATGCTGGGCTTCAATAGAAGGTTTGATAAAGAATTTAGAAAAGTTAGGGAACTAGTTAAAAATAATGCAGTGGGTCAACCGCACTTAGTAAAAATAACAAGCAGGGACCCTGGAGCTCCACCAGTTAGCTATATTAAACAATCGGGAGGATTATTTTTGGATATGACGATACACGATTTTGATATGGCTAGATATGTTGTGGACAAAGAGATTGTAGAAGTTTACGCCAAAGGAGCGGTACTGATAGATCCTGCCATTGGTGCAGCAGGTGATATTGACACAGCGGTGGTAATACTAACGTACACAGACGGTAGCATGGCAGTTATAGACAATAGTAGAGAGGCTTCCTATGGTTATGACCAGCGTGTAGAAGTATTTGGTTCAAAAGGAATGGTACAGTCCAACAATAATTTCCATGACTCCCATAAACTTTACAATAAACAAGGAATACATGCAGCGCTGCCCCTATATTTCTTCCTGGAGCGCTATCAAGAAGCCTACAAGACCGAAATACAAGACTTTACAAAAGGCCTTTCAAACGGACTAAAAATGCCTGTTGATGGAAATGATGGCCTTCAGTCTTTAAAAATAGGTCTGGCCGCTATAAAATCACTAAAAGAAAACCGCCCAGTAACCATATCGGAGATTGTTTAACCTTGTTTGATTAGACCAAAATATAAATTTTCTTTCGAATGAAGAAACCATTAATTTTTACGGCACTACTACTCTTTTCCTTGTCATTCGTATGCAGAGCACAAGAAGTAATGCGTATGAATGTGATGTCCTTTAATATACGCTATGACAACCCTGAGGACGGCAAACAGAATTGGCATCATAGAAAGGAAAATGGGGTGAAAACGACCTATAAACGTTGTAAATTCTAATGCAATCATATGCAAGATGAAAATTATATACATGAGCTACAGGCATCCCAAAAATTAGCGCGTTATGGAATCCTTGACCTTTACTATTATTCCTAAAAATTTAATCAATACCAAACTAATATAAGTGACAAAAACTAGACAATAAAGCTGCATCTACTTGTTTTATCATACTAGGCCATAAAAGATGAATCCCTGATAATAAGACTAGTCTTTATCTCTACAGTCTTTGTGACAAATTCATCTTTAGTGTTTTTTATTTCATTAATAAGATATGTTACAGCGGTTCGTCCTATTTTATCGCCTGGCTGGTCTACCGTAGTAAGTGCAGGATTAATTATGGTTGAGTTTATTGAATTACTAAAACCAACTACCGCAATTTCTTCCGGAATCTTCACTTTAAATTTATGTAGCACTTTTATTGCCCCAATAGCAGCATTGTCCGTAATTGCAAAAATAGCATCAGGGCGCTTTTTCTTACTTAAAAGAATATTAGTCAAGCGCTTACCATTTACAAGGGAAATATCTTCGGTACTCAAAATTATTTTTTCACGAATTGGAATTCCATGATGGTTGAGCGCACGCAAATAGCCAGCGTATCTTTTTTCAGAATTATATGAGTTCTCGGTTTCTTTAATAATTGCGATACGTTTTTTTCCAAGCTCTATCAAATGTTCAACTACATTATATGCTGCTTCTTCTTCATTGATTACGATTTGGGTACAGGGAATTTTACTGGACACTTTATCGAACAATACCATGGGGATACGGTTTAAAACCGACAATACTTCTTCTATCTTAGCAGTCTTTCTTCCTAGGGACATTAAAATGCCATCTACTCCGAATTGAATCATCGTGTTCAGCATTTCTACTTGTTTGGTTTCACTATTATTTGATTCTGAAATAATAACCCGATAACCAAGAAGTTCCGACTGTTCTAAAATCCCCTTCAAAATAGTTGAAGTAAATAGATGGGAAATATTTGGAACAATAACCCCTAAAATATGTGTCTCTTGAGACCGAAAACCTCTTGCAAACAAGTTAGGTGCATAATGCATCTTCTTTGCCATTTCCTGGACCCTTGCTTTGGTATCCGAACTAATATCAGGATGATCGTTGAGCGCCCTCGAAATAGTGGAGATTGAAAATCCTAGCTCCTTTGATAATTCTTTTAGTGTGGTATTCCTCTTTTTACCCATCATTAATACATTTCTAAATCAAATATAAAATACTTTGCAAACGTTTGCGCAAACGTTTGCGCAATAATTTTATAATTAATCCATAATATCTTAATGATATTCTAATATTTTTATCAAAATGTTAATGATTTAGCAAAATAATATATTTCGCACTACGCTAAGACCGCTTGTTCTTGTGTGTATCGGATTATAATTACGGATGTCTTTGTAACACAACTCGTTTTATGAAAGAAAAATTAATAAAAAAGGCGATTGACATATTAGAAGGAAACTTTCAAGAAGGAGGCTTTACTATACCTAGTAAGGGACTATACCCTTTTCAATGGAAGTGGGACTCTGGTTTTATAGCCATAGGTTTTGCCCATTATGATATAGAAAAAGCCAAAACGGAAATTAAAACATTATTAGACGCCCAGTGGGAAAATGGTTTTATACCTCACATTGTTTTCCACACGGATGATGATTCCTATTTTCCTGGAGCAGATTTTCATCGTTCAGAATTGCATCCACTTTCGTCCAAAAAATTTAAGTCTACTGGAATGACACAACCTCCCGTTACCGGGTTTGTTCTTCAAGAAATGTATCGGATTGCAGAAGATAAAAAGGATATGCTCAAATTCATAGAGACGTTAATTGACAAGGTGTACGACAACCATGCCTATTTCTATTCCAACAGAGACCCAAACAATGAAGGCTTAGTTTATATATATCATAACTGGGAATCTGGCACTGATAATTCTCCTGTTTGGGATGATATTTGGAAAACCATGAATCCTCCCGACTATACGTTTGAAAGAAAGGACACTACTCATGTCGATGCATCTCAAAGACCTTCAAAAAGAGAGTATGACCATTACTTAAACATTATAGAGATTGCCAAAGAGCATAATTATGATGATGGCAAAATTGCTGAACTGTCTCCATTTTTAGTTCAAGACCCTTTGTTCAACGCTATGCTAATTAAATCAAACGAGGCATTGATTGAATTGTACGGATTAATCGGCAATAATCAGGAAAAGCAAAAGACCTTAACGCAATGGCAAAAGAAAAGTATTCAAACTTTTAACGATAAATTATTCGATCCAAAATTGGGTGCTTACGTGCATTACGATTTGCGTAATAAAAAAGCGATTCGGCATATTTGTTCCTCTTCTTTTTCACCCTTATTTGCGAACATACCAGATAATGAAAGAGCTAAAATTTTAGTAAAAACCATGTTAGATAAATTTGGTGGAGATGATAAGTACTTGTGCGCCTCTTTTGACCCAACCAACGAAAGGTTTAACCCCAAGAAATATTGGAGGGGACCTGTTTGGATTAATATGAATTGGATGCTTTATTATGGATTAAAAAATTATCATTTCAACACTGAGGCAAATCGTGTAAAAAATGATTCTGTTGAATTAATTGAACGAGATGGTTTTTTTGAATATTTCGACTGTAGAAAAGATAACGGTGAAACCCTTAGAAAAGGCTATGGAGGCGATAATTTTTCATGGAGTGCCGCGCTTATTATTGATCTTTTAAAAACTTAATATTAAAACATGAACTATATTGATTACATCATTATCGTAGTTTACCTTGCTGGATTTTTGGGTATAGGTTTCTTATTTAAAGAAAATAATACCTCTAGCGATTATTTCTTAGGCGGAAGAAGTATGGGTTGGTTCCCTTTAAGTTTGTCCACCATGGCAACACAACTATCCGCAATAAGCTTTATCTCAGCCCCAGCATTTGTAGGCTTAAAAGATGGCGGTGGTTTACAATGGCTTACCTACGAATTTGGTGTCCCTCTAGCAATGGCTTTCTTATTAATCGCAATTATTCCAACATTATACAAATCTGGAATAGTAAGTGTTTATGAATATCTAGAAAATCGATTTGACCCTTCATCTAGGCTACTCATAAGTTTTGTGTTTCAAATAAGCCGTTCTGTAGCTACTGGGGTTATGGTTTATACGATGGCATTAATTCTACAAGCAACTATTGGAATAGAATTTTGGATTTCTATTTTGTTAATCGGAGCTATTACGTTGATATACTCGTTTCAAGGAGGTATGAAAGCGGTTATTTGGGGTGATGTAATTCAGATGCTTATTTTATTTTTAGGCATCATAATCTGCCTATTTTATGGGATTAGTGAATTGGGTGGATTCGAAAATTTTCTAACGAACGTAGATCAAGATAGGTTAACTGCTGTTGATTTTAATAAATGGGGGTTTGATAATGCGGATGGAAATGATGAATTTGGTTTTTGGCCAATGGTCATAGGTGGCTTTTTTCTTTATGCTTCATACTACGGAACCGATCAAACCCAGTCACAACGTTTGCTTTCTGCCAAAGGTATGCCAACGATTAAAAAGTTACTCTTAGCTAATGGGTTGTTTAGATTCCCATTAACACTTACCTATTGTATTATGGGCCTTGTTTTAGGAACCCTACTTATACAGGATGTTGGTTTTCAAGAAGCAATGGAAAGCACATATCAAGCGAATATAGGCTCTTTAGAAGGCAAAAAAGCTGACCTCATGGTTCCAGTTTTTATCATCAATTATTTACCTAATGGAATCATTGGTATTTTGATTGTAGCTATTATGTCGGCAGCGATGTCAACTTTGAGTTCAACGGTAAATTCGCTCTCCGCAGTCACTATGGAAGATTTTGTAAAACGATTTAATCCAGACATAAGCGATAAAAAATACGTTATGAATTCACGTATGATATCACTTTTTTGGGGATTAGTTTGTTTAGGGCTTGCTTTTTTTGCAGGTAACATAGAAGGTACGGTTATAGAGGTTATTAATAAGGTAAGCTCTGTCTTTTACGGGCCTATATTAGCAGCATTTATTTTGGCTATACTTACCAAAAAGACACACGCTCTTGGCGCTAATATTGGAATTGTAGTAGGCGTATTATTTAATATGTACCTATGGCTTTATGTACCATCAATATTTTGGTTCTGGTGGAATGCCATTGGCTGTTTCGTTACAATACTAGTGGCTTTGGTAGTAAGTTTAGTGGTCAAGAGAAAACCGAATGAAGGTTTGGAAGTAGTATATTATGCAGGCAAGAAAGAAGTTTTTATCCTTTTGAGCTTTTTTATACTGATCATTGCCGTAAGTATTCTAATACCTAACTTTTTTAGCTAAAATCAACCTTCAAATGAAATTTGTAATTGCTCCGGACAAATTTAAGGGCTCATTAACCGGTTTTGAATTCTGTGATGCGGTTGAAAAAGGATTGAGTTTGGTTTTCCCAGATGCTGAAATCATTAAAATGCCAATGGCAGATGGTGGTGATGGTACGATGGAAGTAGTTAAACATTACTTGAATGCAGAGAAGGTGACAATAGAAGTGAACAACCCACATTTTAGACCAATTAGGGCGTCCTATCTCTACTCTGAAAAAAATCAAATTGCTTATCTTGAAATGGCGGAGGCATCGGGACTAAAATTACTAAAAGACCAAGAAAGAAACTGTATGCTAACCTCAACTTTTGGCACTGGGGAGCTAATTTCGGATGCCATTGAAAGAGGGGCAGTTGAGATTATTTTGGGTATTGGAGGAAGCGCGACCAATGATGGCGGCATGGGAATGGCAAATGCTTTAGGCTTTCGATTTTTGGATGTTGCTTCTAATGAATTAAAACCTATTGGCAAAAACCTTGTTGCAGTTAAACAAGTGGATGATACACGAATACATCCAAAACTTAATGGGATAAAAGTTAAAGTGGCCTGTGATGTTTCCAATCCATTCTATGGAGATAACGGAGCCGCCAACATATATGCAGCTCAGAAAGGCGCATCAGAAGAGGAAATTATAATCCTCGATAACGGACTCCACAATTTTGCAAAAATGATTCAGAGTCATTATAACATAAACCTTCAAAAAATAAAAGGCGCAGGTGCTGCTGGTGGACTTGGTGGTGGAGCAGCGGTCTTTTTAGGCGCCTCATTAATTTCAGGCATAGAGTTAATAAAAAAACTTGCATATTTCGATAGTGTCATAGAAAATGCAGACTGGATAATCACTGGTGAGGGGCAATTGGACAACCAAACGCTATCTGGAAAAACCATTAACGGAGTGGTAAATTCCGCAACAAAGAAAGCCATTCCAGTAGCAGCTATGTGCGGATCAGTCAGCATTACAGTTGAACAACAACAAGAGCTCGGACTTGATTATGTTATTTCTATCGTTCGTGGAGTTTCGACTTTACAAGAGGCTATGAAGTTAAGTTCTGAAAACTTAGTACATGCTAGTTATAATTTTGCAAAAGTCCTGCAAAAAAGTAAATGACACCATAACATAACTGTCTATTAAAGCTCTTTAATTTCGCCCTATTCCTTTTATCATTGCTACAATTCTGAAAAGGAAGAAAGGAATATAAGCATAGGACATCTTACTTATATTTCTTAATTGGCATGGAATTAAAACTAATAAGCAATCAGAGAAGTTCGTTCAAAATATCATTTCATCACGAAAAAATGAATGTCATTATTCTGTTTTATAAATGTTGAATCCTTCAATTTAGGTAAACCTAATATCTGCTTTTTGGTCCTTTAAAAGTAACGCTAATGTTAACCTTAGTTGCATATTACGCTATGTACTAGTATTTCCAACTATATGAAATTTATAGTTTACGCTATAATCCAATCAGAACTTAACTGCCTGATATACCTATATATCGCCTACCGCCTTTCGTATATCAAAACACCTAAGGATTAACAATTGTAATTTTTTTTGTACAGATAAGGTTATGCAATAAATTGCCTAGTTTTAGATTTCAATTTGAACCTATTAAGATTTTATGGCAACTGAATTCAATTCTGACTACCCCTCAACGGACGATTTAAGAAACAAAGCAAAGCGCCGAATTCCAAAATTTGCCTTTGAATATCTAGATGGTGGTTGCAATGAAGATGTAAGTCTATCAAGAAATACCAGAGAAATACGTGAAGTTCAGTTACAACCACGATACCTCAGAAACAGTGGTAGAAGTTCTATAAAAACTAAGGTTATGGGCATGGAGTTCGATGCCCCTTTTGGTATAGCACCAGTTGGACTTCAAGGGTTAATGTGGCCTAATTCCCCAGAAATTCTTGCCACATCTGCCCATAAAAACAACATACCATTTATACTAAGTACGGTTACCACCATGGATATTGAGCGTGCCAGCGAACTCACGGAAGGTAATGCATGGTTCCAGTTATATAATCCTTCCGAGGATGCTTTACGGGATGATATTATAAAAAGAGCGGCCGCGGCACAATGTCCAGTACTTGTTCTTTTATGCGATGTACCTACGTTTGGTTATCGCCCAAGAGATATTCGCAACGGACTCGCCCTACCTCCTAAGATGTCTATAACTAATATCCTACAAATTTTAGGAAAACCCACCTGGGCTCTAAATACCCTAAAATATGGCCAGCCTACTTTTGAGACACTAAAACCGTATACACCTGAAGGACTTAATTTAAAACAACTGGGACAATTTATGGACAAAACGTTCTCCGGTCGTTTAAACGAAGAACGGATTAAACCTATTCGAGATAAATGGAAAGGAAAGCTAGTACTCAAAGGAGTTGCCTCCGAACAAGACACGAAAGATGCTATTCGCTTAGGATTTGATGGCATCATTGTATCTAACCATGGCGGTAGACAACTAGATGCCGCCCAATCGACCATTAATTCCTTATCCGAAATTGCAATAAAATATGGTGACCAGATTGAAGTGATGATGGATAGCGGCCTTAGGTCGGGTCCTGATATTGCAAGAGCTGTAGCCACAGGAGCTAAATTTACCTTTATGGGAAGGTCATTTCTTTATGGTTGTGGAGCCTTGGGAAACCAAGGGGGTAATCACACTATTAACATGTTAAAAACCCAGTTCAAACAGGTCATGGATCAATTGTGTTGCGAAAAAGTAGAAGATTTACCTAAACATTTAATTAACCGCTAAGCCAAAATATACCTAACAAATTTAAAAACTTACCTGACTGCAATACACAAACTTGTTTTGAATTTTACAAAATCGTACTTTAAGAACTTATTTCTAATTACAGAAACTATCCTAGAATCGAACACAGAGTATGCTTTAGTTTAAAAATGATGTCAATGACAAAAGTAGTGACCTTTAGAGAAACCAAACTTCGTTTATCTTCTATGAAATTCTTAAGATGTCCCACATCAATAGTAATTCATCTTGGTATGAGCTTAAAATTCAGTTACAAGCATTTTGTGTCCACAAAAAAAACAGGCTAACAGAAAAAATATAGCAAAAACACTATTTCCTATTAAACCAATACGGGCTTAAACTCCTCTTATGAAGACATTTATAACCGATGATTTTTTATTACAGAACGAGTTCGCAAAAAAACTGTATCACGGGTTTGCCGTAGATGTACCTATTATAGATTACCACAACCATCTTCCTCCCAATGAGATTGCCCAAAACAGGATTTTTAATAATATAACGGAAGTTTGGCTAGCCGGAGATCACTATAAATGGCGTGCAATGCGCACTTTGGGTATTGATGAGAAGTATATTACAGGCGACGCATCGGACAAGGAGAAATTTTTAAAATGGGCTGAAACCGTTCCTTATACTATTAGAAATCCATTATATCACTGGACGCATTTAGAATTACAACGCTATTTTGGTATTGATACGCTCTTAACTTCTGAAAATGCAGCTGAAATTTATGAACAAACGTCCTATCTTTTACAGCAAAAATCGCATCATACGGTAGAATTATTAAAAAATAAAAACGTTGAGATTTTATGCTCCACAGATGACCCAACCGATAGTTTGGAACATCATATTAGCATCAAAGCACATCATAATACACCTAAAGTATTCCCTACATTTCGTCCAGATAAGGCTTTTGCTGTAGAAGATACGGTAACATATATGACGTATATTGAAAAATTGGAAGCTGTTACCGGTAAACGTATTGCTACCTACAATGGACTATTATCGGCCTTAGAGAACAGGATTGATTATTTTCACAAAATAGGCGGAAGGCTTTCAGATCATGGTTTGGAGCAATTATATTATTTTGAAAAGGACGTATTTAATTGTGAAACACTATTTCAAAAAGCACGAGAAAAGAAGATATTATCAAAAGATGAAGTAGGTTATTTTAAAGCGAAAACGGTACTTTTTCTTTGTCGGGAATATCATAAAAGAGGGTGGACACAGCAGTTTCATTTGGGGGCTATTAGGAATAACAATAAGAGACTTTTAACAACCCTAGGTCCCGATACTGGTTTTGATTCAATCGGCGATTTTTCTCAAGTGCGTGCTTTAAGTGGCTTTCTTAATGCCCTTGATAGTACCAATGAATTGTCCAAAACAATTCTATACAATTTAAATCCTTCTGATAATGAAGCGTTCGCCACCATGGCTGGTAATTTTAATGATGGTAGTAGTAAAGGAAAGGTTCAATTTGGCGCGGCATGGTGGTTTTTAGACCAAAAGGATGGTATGGAAAAACAAATAAATACCCTATCCAATATGGGATTGCTGAGCTGTTTTGTTGGAATGCTAACCGATTCTAGAAGCTTTCTTTCCTTTCCAAGACATGAGTATTTTAGACGTATCCTTTGTAATTTGATAGGAAAGGATGTTGATAAAGGTGAACTCCCAGCAGATGAAAAATGGCTAGGTAAAATCGTAAGTGATATTTGTTATTACAATGCCAAAGAATATTTCAGACTATAACCAGAAATACTAAAGAAATTACATTAACTATTTAATTTCAAATTAGGAAATGAACCAAAGATTTTAAAACGAATACAATGAATTCAACTTTAGAACAGACTTGGCGTTGGTACGGACCCAGCGATTCCGTCTCTCTTTCAGATATAAAACAAGCAGGAGCTACGGGGGTGGTTTCAGCATTACATCATATTCCTAATGGTGAAGTATGGCCAGTTTCCGAAATTCACAAACGAAAAACGCAAATTGAAAATGCGGGTCTCCTATGGTCTGTTGTAGAAAGTGTTCCAATACATGAATCGATTAAGACACAAGCCGATGGTTATTTGGCATACATAGCAAACTATAAGCAAACGCTTGTTAATTTAGGAACCTGTGGAATAGACATTGTGTGCTACAACTTTATGCCTGTCCTAGACTGGACACGAACAGATTTAGAATACAAGGTAGAAGACGGTTCCACTGCATTACGATTTGAAGCTGCAGCATTTGCTGCATTCGAATTATTTTTATTGAAACGACCAGGTGCAACAAATTCCTATACCGAAATACAAAAAAAAGCAGCAAAACATTATTTTGAAAAACTCACTGATTCCGACAAACAACAACTATCCCGTAACATCCTTGCAGGACTCCCAGGAGCGGAGGAAGGTTATTCTTTACAGGAGTTCAACGAAATCTTAGCTACCTACAATAACGTAGGGCCTTCGGAACTTAAAGAACACCTATTTGAGTTTTTAAGACATATTATTCCCACAGCGGAGGAAGTAGGCATATTTATGTGTATTCACCCAGATGATCCACCATATCCCATTTTGGGTTTACCAAGAGTAGTTAGCACGGAGCAAGATATTTTAGATTTATATGCTGCGGTAGAAAGTCAGCATAATGGACTCACATTTTGTACAGGATCTTTTGGGGTACGACCCGATAATGATCTTACTGGTATGATTTCCCGTTTGGGCAGCCGCATCCATTTTATACATTTACGAAGTACACAACATGATAGCGATGGAAATTTTTACGAAGCCAACCATTTAGAAGGCGTTGTAGATATGTTCGGTGTTATGAAAGCATTGATACTAGAGCAAGAAAAACGAAAGACAGCAGGTCGTAAGGATGTAAGAATGCCCATGCGCCCCGATCACGGACACAAAATGCTAGATGACCTTCATAAGGATACTAATCCTGGATATTCAGGCATAGGCCGTTTAAGAGGACTCGCAGAGCTGCGGGGCCTAGAAATGGGAATACGCAAATCTATTTTTATTTAACGCACAAGACCACATGAATTTTAAAACCTTTTATGCTTTACTTCTTATAATCGGCATGTTTAATTCCTGCTCTTCGGAAGGGGACTCGAAAACCATACGCTTAGGTCACGGACTGGACGTTAGCCATTCGGTTCATAAAGCCATGGTTAAGATGGGTGCTGACTTAGAACAGCTATCGGATGGAAAATTGAAACTTGAAATTTATCCAAGCCAACAACTTGGAACAGAACGGCAGTGCTTAGAGCTCTTACAAATCGGTAGCTTGGATATGACCAAAGTATCGGTTGGAGTTTTAGAAAATTTTGCTCCTAAAATGAAAGTATTGGGGCTTCCATTTTTATTTAGGGACAGAGAACACTCTTTTAAGATATTGGACGGCCCAATCGGACAAGAGCTACTGAATGGAGGGAGAAAATACTGGCTAAAAGGACTAGGCTATTATGATGCGGGAAGCCGCAGTTTTTATACTAAAGATAAACCAGTACATAGTCCCGAAGACCTCATAGGCCAAAAAATACGGGTCATGGAAAGTGTCACGGCAATGGAAATGATCAGTGATCTTGGTGGCTCCCCCACCCCGATTTCTTGGGGCGAATTGTACACGGCATTACAACAAGGAGTGGTTGACGGAGCCGAGAACAATCCACCAAGTTTTTACCTTTCCAGACATTATGAGGTAGCTAAATTTTACACGCTTGATGAACATACAGTACTTCCAGATGCACTGTTGATTGGAACACATTCTTGGGAAAAGCTATCAGAAGAGGAACAAGGTTGGTTAAAAAAAGCGGTGCATAATTCAATAGTCTATCAGCGTAAATTATGGTTGGAAGCGGAAAATGAAGCCTTAGAAGCCGTAAAGAAAGCAGGGGTTCAAATTATATATCCGGACAAGACTTTATTTGCTGATAAAATCAAAGATTCCTTTGAGAAGTATAAAGAGGACAAAGCATTTTACCAAATGATACAGGACATACAGGCTACCCAATAATACAAAACAAAAAAACCTATGGATTTTAGAGGAAGAGTTGATAAAATATTGGCCAATTTCTTAGTCATTATTATGACGGTTATGGTGCTCAACGTTTTATGGCAAGTTGCCAGTAGGTTTATATTAGGCTCTCCTAGTTCCTTTACCGACGAGCTCGCCCGTTATCTCATGATATGGGTAGGAATTTTAGGAGCCGCCTACGTTTCTGGGCGTAACATGCACGTGGCCATAGACGTACTTCCTAAAAGATTAAATCAAAAAATGCAGAATAGACTAAAGCTTATGGTGCGGCTATTAATAATTTTTTTCTGCCTGGGCGCCATGGTTATTGGAGGTTCTCGTTTGGTCTACATCACCCATATTTTGGACCAAAACTCTCCGGCCTTACAAGTCCCCCTATCTCTAGTTTACGTAGTGATACCTATAAGTGGCCTACTGGTTATATATTACAAAATATCAGATATACTAAAAGACTAATCCCATGGAATACGCACCAATATTGGTTTTAATCATCAGTTTTATTTGCCTTTTGGCAATTGGTACACCAGTAGCATGGAGTATCGCAATTTCCGCTCTCCTTACCTTATTGGTTAGCATTCCTATATTACCTGCTATGACCACTGTTTCACAACGCATAGGAACAGGTTTGGACAGTTTTGCACTGCTGGCAATACCATTATTTATCCTTTCCGGAGAATTAATGAATAAGGGGGGTATAGCTCACCGGCTCATTGCCTTCGCAAAAACTTTAGTTGGTGCCCTACCAGGAGGACTGGCTCTGATTAATATCATTTCTGCTATGCTTATGGGAGCCATTGCGGGTTCAGCTATGGCAGCAGCTTCGGCAATGGGAAGTATTTTAGGACCAGAAATGGAAAAAGAGGGATACTCAAGAGAATTTGGTGCGGCTGTAAATATTACTGCAGCAACCACTGGACTTATTATTCCGCCAAGTAACGTGCTCATTGTATATTCCTTGGCTAGTGGTGGTGCCTCTATTGCAGCCTTATTCTTAGCTGGTTATATCCCAGGTATTATAACGGGACTCTTCCTAATGATAGTCGCTTCATTTTGGGCGAAGAAAAAAGGATACAAGGTAGGTAAACGCAGTACGCCTAAAGAGATTATAAAAACTTTTATAGATGCCGTACCGAGCCTTTTCATGTTGGTTGTAGTCATCGGGGGCATTGTAACAGGTATTTTTACCGCTACAGAAGCTTCGGCAATTGCTGTTCTCTATAGCTTTTTGTTGGGATTGATATACCGTGAGATTACCCTTCCGAAAATGCCACAGATTCTGCTAGACTCAGCGGCTACAACGGCAATCGTCATGTTATTGATAGGTGCTTCTATGAGTATGTCTTGGGCCCTTAGTTATGAGAATATTCCCCAAGAAATAAGTGCCGGCCTGATGTCTTTAAGCGACAATCCTATTGTCATACTATTAATTATCAACCTACTACTACTTTTCGTAGGTATTTTCATGGATATGACTCCGGCTGTTTTAATTTTCACACCAATATTCTTGCCAGTGGTGACAGCATTAGGCCTAGATCCAGTACATTTTGGAATTATAATGGTACTAAACTTATGTATAGGACTTTGCACACCACCCGTTGGCTCCGTTTTATTTGTGGGGGTAGGGATTGCCAAAACAAGTATAGAAAAAGTAGTAAAACCATTATTACCCTTATTTTTAGCTATGATTGTAGCCTTGTTTTTGGTAACCTACTTTCCAGAGATTAGCCTTTGGCTACCGAGACAATTTGGGTTATAGCTTACGTATGTTGAAGGAGTCAAGAGGCAATGCTATAACGCCTCGCTTTTAGTATATCATTTCATGTAATAATAGCTTTAAAAGTTTAACCAGCTTAAACCAATATTATATACGTTAACAAGGAGGATCAAAACATTTAAAACCGTAACATAGTCCTAGAATATTGTAAATTGATTTGCCAAATAGCAATAAAGACTTTAATTATCTATTTGCAAATCACTTTTCGCTAGTTATGAGCTGCATACAGCTAACTATCATACGTTTACGGCGCTAAAAATGTCGATAACAGTTTTGTTTTGTAATAGCTTTCCTAAAACAGTATTTTTATAAAATGCCGAAAAAAAGATTCATTCTCAACAGCACTGCTAAAGAAATTTTATTCCAACTAGTGTTGCATGGTATCCTTTTTCTCTTTTTTTCTTTTGACCGCAACCAACCTCAAATTCAAGAATATAAAATTGTAGCCTTCCTTAATTATGCACTAGGTGCCCTTGTAATCAATTATATACTTTTACCTAAATATTTTTACACGAAAAAATATATATATTTTTTTATCTATGTAATTATCGTAGTAGCTGGTCTTATAGCGATTGAAGAACTTATATTAGAGCGTATTTATTATCCAGATACCCGCGGTAAACACTTTCCAGGGATATTTTATAGTTTATTGGACGTAATGCCAGTAATCGCTATTTTAGCAGGCTTTAAATTTGCTTGGGATGCATCACTCAAACAAAAGGAAGTCGAGGAACTACGCACCTCGGTAAAGGAAAGTGAACTACAATTCTTAAAATCACAGATCAATCCACATTTTCTTTTCAATAATCTGAATAACCTGTACTCCTACGCTATCGAACAATCACCCAAAACACCTTCCATAATTTTAGAACTTTCGTCAGTATTACGTTATATGTTGTACGATTGCAAGGAAGACTTTGTTGCCCTTGGCAAAGAGATAGAACACCTAAAAAACTTCACCCAACTAAATGAACTTCAAATAGAGGACCGTGGCAAGGTTACTTTTGAAGCGGAAAATATACCATCCGAATATCTCATAGCACCCCTAATATTAAACGTGTTTATAGAGAATGCCTTTAAACACAGTACCGCCAGTCAATCCGAGGATATCAGTATCGACATCCATATAAAATTAAATTCCAACGGTCAATTGAATTTTGAGTGTACCAACTCCTTTAGACCGGTTACAAATACCGACAAATTAAATAACGGTATTGGTCTTAAAAATGTAAAAAAACGATTACAATTATTATATCCAGATGCACATACGTTGTTAATAAGCGATGATAATCAGCGATATTCAGTACATTTAAAGATGAACTTAAAATCTGGTTTATAATGATTCGCTGTATCATCATAGAAGACCAACCACCAGCCCAACGCGTTCTTAAAAAATATATCGCCGATATGGGCACGTTGGAATTGAAAGGTACCTTTGCCGATGCCCTGCAAGCCATGGAATTCTTGAAAACAGTTGGGGTAGACCTTATTTTTTTGGATATTCATCTACCAAAAATATCTGGTATCCACTTTTTAAAAATGCTTTCTGAAAAACCTCAAGTTATATTAACGACTGCTTTTCCGGATTATGCCCTGGAAAGTTATGAATATGACGTAACGGATTATCTGCTAAAGCCCTTCTCCTTTGAACGTTTTGTACAAGCTATATCCAAAGTTGACTCTAACCCTTCTGAAAAATCCCATCAACCAATTAGCTCGGTAACAGATTCAAAATCAGAAGCCATCTTCATAAAATCGGGTTATGAATTGATAAAGTTAATAGTATCGGATATACGCTTTATACAGTCCGATGCCGATTATACAGAAGTTTTTACGGCCGAAAAGAAATACCTTTCCCAAGAACCCTTAAGATATTGGGAGGAAACCTTAGATAACGAACAGTTTATCCGTACCCACAGATCTTATATCCTCAATATTTCTAAAATTGAAAAAATTGTGGGAAATCAAGTCCTTATTGACGAACATACTCACATTCCTATAGGAAGGGCGTACAAAGATAATTTCATGCAACACGTACTAAAATAAATAAGATGGACAAGCTAAAAAAAGAAGACATTAAACAAGAATTATTTGACCTTTATGACGATTATGCACATGATCGGATTCCGAGACGGTTATTTTTGGATAAACTTTCTACATATGCAGTTGGCGGTATTACAGTAGGCTCATTGCTTGGTTTTATATCACCTGACTATATTAAAAAAATTCAGATACCTCAAGACGATACAAGGCTGAACACTAGCTATATTGAATATGATTCTCCAAAAGGAGGCGGAACAATAAAAGGTTTGCTTTCCAAACCAGCCGATGCTAAAACCAAACTACCGGGAATAATAGTCGTACACGAAAATCGTGGATTAAATCCTCATATAGAAGATGTGGGCAGACGTGCTGCTCTTGCAGGATTTATTTCTTTAGCCCCAGATGCATTGACTCCGCTAGGAGGATACCCAGGAACGGATGACGAAGGTCGCGAACTACAAAGAAAACGAGACAGAGGCGAAATGCTGGAAGATTTTATTGCCGCTTTTGAACACTTAAAAAACCATACTGAATGTACTGGAAATGTTGGTGTTGTAGGTTTTTGTTTTGGGGGATGGATATCGAATATGATGGCCATAAAAATTCCTGACCTAAAAGCCTCAGTACCTTTTTATGGGGGACAACCTACCGAAAATATTGAAGATATAAAAGCTCCATTACTATTACAATTTGGTGAATTAGATAAGCGGGTCAATGAAGGCTGGCCTGCATATGAAGAAGCCCTTAAAAAGCATAATAAAGAATATACGGCCTATATTTACAAGAACGCCAACCATGGTTTTCACAATGACACTACCCCTCGTTATGATCGTGAAGCAGCAGAATTAGCTTGGACCAGAACTATTGATTTTTTTACCGAAAAATTAGGATAGCGTAACTACCAGGAAGAGTAATAGATGATGTGCTCCTCGGTATAAAAGTAAAAAGCCTTCTTCCCTTAATCTAGGGATGGAGGCTTTTTAGATTAAACTAAAGTTTAAAAAGTAAATCGCATCTACTTTTATAAGAATAAGAAAACGATATCAATTGAAACCAAATTCCCCTAAGCCTTTATGGCTAATTTTAATAGCCTCTAAAGGTTCCATACCATCAAAAGTCTGATCTTGCTCTACCATATAATAAAGCATACCAGATTTTTCCTTTTGCTCAAGAATTTTCGAAAAATCTATAGTTCCTCTTCCAACCGGTGAAAACCTACCCTGATCATCCATATCCTTCACATGCCATATTTTAAAACGACCCGGATACTTATCAAAATAAGCTAATGGATCGGCTCCTGCTTTGGTTACCCAAAAAAGGTCCATTTGAAAGTTCACTAGATCCGGATTACAATTTTCCAATAAGTAGTCTATCGGAACTATCCCATCCGCATCTTTTACAAATTCAAAATCGTGATTATGGTACAACAATTCAAGACCAGCTTCTTTCGCCTTAGCTCCAAGTGTGTCCAATATTTCGGCCAAGTTCTTTGCGCCGCCGGTCATACTCATTTGTCTTGTGTCTGGGTCAAATTTAAAAAGCCCCATGGGCGGTACAGGAATTACGAAATACTGAAATCCGGCCGCTTTTACATCGGCCATCATAGCATCCGCATTTTCCAGGGTTACAGCACCTTGATGCGTGCTTACCGGACTTAAATCTAAACTTTCCAAGTACGATTTAAAATCCTCTGGTTTCATATTATAGAACATTCCATTATCATACCCTGCAGCTTCTAAATATTTGTATCCAGCATCTGATACTGATTTTAAAGTCTCTTTACTATTTTCGCCCATGGCATCCCTTAGGGTATATAGTGCCAATCCGCCAAAGGCGGTATCTACATTCGTAGCGACTGGCTCTACTTCTTCTGGTTCTTGCGAAGTATTGGCTTTGCTGGCCGCATCCTTACAGGATACGTTTCCCAGTATCAAAAACAATATTAAAACATGTGTTACAGAAAGTAATCTCGTTAGCTTATTCTTCATTACCATAGTATTTGTGATTAATTATGACCCTAAATTTAAGTAATTGCGCTTATCGTACTGCCTTTTTCTGTGAATAAACAATTTTTTGGTTCTTATGACCAACAAAATAGAGGCAAAATAATTCAATTAAAAGTAAGAATTCCAAAATCCATAGATATAGCACTAATAAAACAAGGTCAACTATATAGAGGCTTTACCACTAGTTTAAACCAGTACCCGAACAATAGTCTATTTCATTAACACTTCTTTAAGGTCGTTTGCGTTTCAACTACTGTCGTTCAAAGAATATTTCAAATTTTCCTGGTTTAAAGCCTCATTTTTGCAAGAGCTATGAATCTTAAAAGTATACGTATTTATGACCAAACATTTTTTATTAACTATCGGTTTAATCCTTCTTTATTTTACAGCTGCATCAGCGCAGGAAAGAGACGTCTTTATTACAGGAACAGTACTGGACCAAGAAACCGATCAACCCCTAGAATATGCCACCTTAGTCATACAAAGCGTGGCAAACCCTGAAAAGGTTACTGGTGGAATAACGGATATAAATGGAAAGTTTAAAGTAGCGACACCGCCAGGAAACTACAACTTGAGAATTGAATACATATCTTATAAGTCCTTCGTAAAAAATAACCGGGAAATTTCTAACTCGGTAGACCTAGGTACTATTCGATTATCTATTGATGCTACCCAATTGGAAGAAATGGTGGTAGTAGGAGAAAAAACTACTGTGGAGGTGCGATTGGACAAAAAAGTCTATAATGTAGGTAAAGACCTTACCAATAGCGGCGCAACGATTAGTGATGCCTTGGACAATATACCCTCTGTGACCGTAGATGTTGATGGTGCCGTAGCCCTAAGAGGTAACGGGAATGTGCGCATACTTATTAACGGAAGGCCTTCTGCTTTAGCAGGTTTTGGTTCAACGGATGCACTTCGTCAACTACCAGCAGATGCTATAGAAAAAGTAGAGGTTATTACGAGTCCGTCTGCTCGTTACGATGCAGAGGGTACCGCAGGTATTTTGAACATTGTATTGAAAAAAGAAAAAACCCGTGGTATTAACGGGACTATAAATACCACGGTAGGTTTTCCTGAAGCGGCTTCACTTACCGCTAATCTTAATCTAAGAAAAGAAAAGTACAACCTATTTACTACTCTAGGCTATTCTTATCGGGAACCACCAGGAAATGGATTTGCGGACAATACTTACTTCAGCGATGCAAGCGAGTTTGATAGGATTATAGAAGATCGCGATATCAACAGAATAAACAGTGGTTTTAACCTTAATCTAGGTATAGAATATTTCTTAACGGAAACCTCCTCGCTTACCGCAAGCGCCTTCGCAAGGACCAACGATGGAGAAGATATCACTGAAAATGTTGCAACAGGATTCGTAGGAACCGATATCAATCGTATTACACTACGGGTAGAGGACGAACAAGAGGAAGAAAAAAGTGCACAATTTTCACTTAATTACAACAACGACTTTAATGACGAGGGGCATAAGCTTACGGTAGATTTGCAGCTGTCGTACAACGAACAATTTCAACCAACACCGATTACAGAAAACCAAACCTTTCCTAGTACGGTTCCTATTGCAAATCTAAATATAGAGGAATTAGAGCTGCAGAATGAATATTTAGCCCAGGTAGATTATGTACTGCCTATGGGAGATGCGCAATTTGAAGCAGGGTACCGAGGCAATTGGGAACAATCGGATACAGATTTTTATCTCGAAGAAGAGCTTAATCCAGGTTCTGGCGTTTTTGTCCCAAATGCAGGCCTTGTTAACCGCTTTGTATTTAACCAGAACGTGAATTCATTTTACACGCAATATGGAGATAAGTTTGGCGATTTTTCTTTTTTGGCCGGACTTAGATTGGAAAACACCCAACTTAAGGGAGAAATTGTAGGCGCGGACGTAGAAAGTTTACAAGAGATTATAGGCGAGGGAATAGATGTTAATTTTGATAAGAATTACTTAGGACTTTTCCCCACCCTAAACTTAATTTATGAATTAGCAGAAAACGAAAATGTAACGCTAGGATATAACAGACGGATCAACAGGCCCAGAGGACGGTTTATCAATCCATTCCCATCACAATCTAGCCGTACCAATATTTTTCAAGGGAATCCAGATCTGGACCCGGCTTTTGCCAATGCATTTGATTTAGGATATTTGAAAAGATGGGACAAATTGACCTTGACCTCATCTGTGTACTATCAAAAAGAGACCAATTCTTTTGAACGTATACAAGAAGAAACGGGACAGGTGACCAGTGATGGTATCGTAGTCATTCGCTCCATACCCATTAACTTGGCTACCAACGAGCGAATTGGTGCGGAATTGGGGTTGTTGTACAACCCTACCAAATGGCTTCGATTAAACGGTAGTTTTAACTTCTTTGAATTCAATTCGGAAGGGGAATTCAACGGGGTTGATTTTGGCGCAAAAAACACAAGCTGGTTTTCCAGATTTAGCTCCAAAGTAACACTCCCAGGTAAAGTAGACTGGCAGACCAACGCCTTTTACCGCGGTCCTACGAACAATGCACAAACCGAAAATGAAGGTATATTTTCATTGAATTTGGCTTTTAGTAAGGATATTCTTAAAGACAAAGGCACCCTTGCATTAAATGTTAGTGACCTATTGAATTCAAGAAAAAGAATATCGTTGACACAGACCCCATTTTTTACTTCGGAAAGTGAGTTTCAGTGGCGGGAACGACAAATAACGCTTTCGTTTGTTTACCGTATCAATCAACAAAAGAAACGCGGAGAAGGAAGGCAACGTGGCGGTGGCGATGAGGACGATGGTGAATATTAATATGGTTAGATAGCCAACATCGTTAAAGCAAGCAGCACGTAAAAACAGCTAAAAAATAGTGACTTAGGTTTAAAATCCCAAAACTTAGCTGTAAGAGTGTTGTGAACAATTGTTTTCCTGAACTACTAGATAAGATTTAGTAAACTTCATAATAATTTTCATTTATTAATTAGTTTGTAAGAAATTTCTTATTTTTGTTAAAATAAGTTAGGAACTGTCTATCAAACTCACTTTATTGAATGAAAATTACCCATGCCATTGTTGTGGATGACGATCCGGTTTTACGTTACAGTATTAAAAAAATGATCGGTGGTTTTATTGACACAAAACAATTTAACGCATTCGCCTGCGGCAACGACGCACTAGACCATATTCAAAATATGTGTCTAGAAAAAACAAGCCAGGTGTTAATTCTTTTGGATTTGCACATGCCGATACTAAGCGGAACAGAGTTTCTACAAAAGTTTGAAGAAAAACTATCGAGTAAGGTCCATCAATTTAGCATACATATCCTATCCTCCACCACTAATTTGAAAGAACAAAAAGAACTTTTAGGCCATACATTGATTAAAAGTTTTATTAGCAAACCAATAACTAGTCAGGAATTGGAAACGATAATAGCCTAAGCATTTTGGCTATGTGACATACAATCTTGTAACGGGAGAAACCTACTATCTTTTGTCCAAAATCTTATAACAACGATTTAAATCCTATTTGCTATTAAACCTATTTTAAAACAGGTTGTTGGTAATTCCGGATATTACATTCCCAATTCCAGGCGGTTTTCATGGCCTCGTCCAGAGATGTCTCGGCTTTCCAACCTAGAACTTCATTTGCTTTTTTAGTATCTGCATAAGCCATGGTTACATCCCCTGGGCGTCTATCTACAACCTTATAATTTAATTTGTTTCCTGAAACGCGTTCATAACTTTCGATTACTTCGAGAACAGAACTTCCAGTACCCGTACCTAAATTAAACACTTCAAAATTACTATCATTTTCATTCTCCAATATTCTTTTTAATGCAATCACATGTGCTTTTGCCAAATCCTGTACATGGATATAATCTCTAATACAAGTACCATCTGGTGTATCATAATCACCTCCAAAAACACTCAATTCTGCTCTAAGCCCTACTCCAGTTTGAGTTATAAAGGGCACTAAATTTTGAGGAACACCTAAAGGTAGTTCTCCAATTTTCGTAGACGGATGTGCTCCCATAGGATTAAAATAACGCAAGGCTATAGCATTCAAGCCTTGATGCACCTTACAAACATCCCTAATGATCTCCTCGCCCACTTGTTTGGTATTACCATATGGAGATTCCGCCGGCACAACAGGAGAGTCCTCCGTAATCGGCACTACCTC
>CAYGUY010000023.1:3659-6317 GCA_964353165.1 uncultured Maribacter sp. | reverse complement strand
TGAAGAGTTACATAAGTTATCTATAATGACAACATCAAAGCCTTGGTTTTGTAATTCTACTACGGTATGCGAACCAATAAATCCGAGTCCACCTGTTACTACTATTTTCATCCTATTTATATTTTATATTAAATCACAACAATGCAAATCCTTATCTGCATCTTTTAATAGATTAAAATTAATTTCCAGCGCATACCCGTACTTGTACCTAACCTTTAATTGCCTAGATCAGGGACTGTTTAACTAAATGATTTTGTTTATACTACATCGCGGTTTTTAATAGCTAGCCTAAGACTATCCCGCCAATGGGTAATCTGGATGTTAAAGTTACTTTTAACTTTTGCCTTGTCCATTACGCTATAGCTTGGCCTCTTTGCCGGTAATGGATATTCAGAACTCCTAATTGGCTTTAGGTCAATATTTATATCAGCTTCCTCAAATATCGCCTTGGCAAAATCGTACCAACTGGCAACGCCTTCGTTACTATAATGATAGATACCAAATGCATCTATATTCTTCTTGATCAACACAAGAATAAACCGGGCAAGATCAACTGCATAAGTTGGGGTCCCTACCTGATCAAAAACAACAGAAAGACTATCTCTTTCTTTCCCAAATTTGAGCATTGACTTCATAAAATTATGTCCAAACTCAGAATATAACCAGGATGTCCTTATAATGTAGTAATCCGATAAATTCTTACTAATCTCCTGTTCACCTCTATATTTAGATAGGCCATAAGCACTACTTGGTTCTGGACTATCTAACTCAGTATATGGTATGCTCTGTTTTCCTGAGAAAACAAAATCAGTAGAAACATGTATGAGTTTTGTTTTACTTTCCTTGCACACCAAAACCAAATTTTTAACTCCAAGACCATTAATAGCATTGGCTTGCGCAAATTGTTCTTCCGCTTTATCTACATTGGTGTAAGCGGCACAATTAATACAATAATCGTAGGTAGTACGTTTAAAAACTTCCGCGACGGAATTTTCATCTGTTATATTAAGTTCATCGGAGGTGCAAAATGTAAAACTTAAATGGTCTTCTTTTTTCGCAATCGATTTTATTGCCGAGCCTAATTGTCCGTTTGCTCCGGTAACTAAAACATTCATCATACAGTAAAAATTACAAGGCTGTTTTTTCAGTTTGCCTAAAATAGGGAAGCTCAATATCTTTTTCAGAAATAATAAGCTCATGGTTTGGAAGTTTCCAATCTATGGCAAACTCGGGGTCATCATATCTAATACCTGCTTCGGCTTCTTTACGGTATAGATTATCACATTTATAAAAAAATGTTGCCGAATCCGTTAGCGTTAAAAAACCATGGGCACATCCGCGTGGAATAAACAACTGTTTATTATTTTCTAAAGAAAGTATTGTGGTAAAAACGTTTTTATACGTGGGCGAATCTGTTCTCAAGTCTACGGCAACATCGAAAACCTCCCCTTCCAATACGCGGACTAGTTTGGCTTGTGCATGAACACCCTGTTGGTAATGTAGTCCACGTAAAACACCTTTTGAAGATTTAGATTGGTTATCCTGAACAAAATTGATCGTAGTACCTATAACTCTCTCGAATTGCTCTTGATTAAAGCTCTCAAAAAAATAACCTCGCTTATCCTTAAAGACTTTAGGCGCTAGCAAATAACAGCCTTCTATATTTGTAGTTTCTACTTTCATAACTTAACGTACCTCTAGTAATTTAGTACTATATCCGCTTTTTAAAAATGGTTCAGTTAATTTTTTAAACTGACTTTTAGTTATATAGCCCATTTTATAAGCAGCAGATTCTATGGCTCCTATTTTTAATCCTTGCCTTTCCTCAATTACCTGCACAAATTGTGAGGCTTGCATGAGGGAATTAAACGTACCTGTATCTAGCCAGGCAGTTCCAGGGTCTAAGATACTAACCTTTAACTTACCACGGTTAAGGTAAGTTTTATTTACATCTGTGATTTCTATCTCACCTCTAGCGCTTGGTTTGGTATTCTTAGCAATTTTCACAACCTCGTTATCATAAAAATAAATACCTGGAACGGCGTAGTTGGATTTTGGTTTCAATGGTTTTTCTTCTATAGAAATTACGTTATGATCATCGTCAAAATCTACCACTCCATAGCGTTCTGGATCGGTAACATGGTACGCATAGATAATGGCTCCGTCCGGGTCATTATTCGCTTGTAGTAATTTCTCCAATCCAGTACCATAAAAGATATTGTCCCCCAGAATAAGTGCCACCTTATCCTTACCAATAAATTCTTCGCCTATAATAAAAGCCTCGGCCAAACCGTTAGGCTCCTCTTGCACCGCGTATTTAAACACGCAACCGTATTTTCTACCATCACCCAACAATTTCTCGAACATCGGTAAATCGTGTGGTGTAGAAATGATGAGTATTTCCCATATTCCGGCCTCCATTAAGGTAGAGAGCGGATAGTAAATCATGGGTTTATCATATATGGGCATTAGCTGTTTACTTACCGCTAAGGTACATGGGTGTAGTCTTGTACCTGATCCTCCTGCTAATATTATTCCTTTCATGGCTTTTGGTTGTTGTTATTTACGGATTATACTGGCTCCTTTTTGAAGATTTTCATATTTATTTAGATACCAAGTAATCGTCTTTAGGATACCTGTTTCAAAATTCTCATCGGC
>CAYGUY010000023.1:0-3559 GCA_964353165.1 uncultured Maribacter sp. | reverse complement strand
GTACAATGATCTAACACATATAACCAGTCCCTGATGTTGGAACCGTCTCCATAAATAGGAATATCCTGGCCGGTTAATGCCTTACGAATAATGGTGGGTATCAATTTTTCATTATGTTGTTTTGGGCCATAGTTATTAGAACAATTCGTAGTAACTACATCCATCCCAAAGGTGTGGAAATAACTTCTTACAATAAAATCCGAAGAGGCTTTCGAAGCGCTGTACGGACTATTGGGTGCATAGGGCGTAGTTTCCGAAAATAGTCCGGTTTCTCCCAAGGTTCCATATACCTCGTCTGTAGACACATGATGAAAACGACAGGTACTGTAGTCTGTATTATATACTCCCGGGGCTGCCATCCAATGTTTTTTAGCCGTATCCAATAGGTTAAACGTTCCTAAAATATTGGTCTGCATAAAGGCATCCGGATGGGTAATGGAATTATCCACATGGGACTCCGCCGCAAAATGGATGACCCCTTTAAAATCGTATTTATCAAAAAGACTTTCAATAAGGTTACGATCACATATATCTCCTTTTTCAAAAGTATAACGCGGATGATTAGCCACTTCTTTTAAGTTCTCTTCATCGCCGGCATAACTTAGAATATCCAAATTTACAAGGTGCACTTTTGGATTATGTTCCAAATAAAAAGGAATAAAATTGGAACCTATAAAACCAGCTCCTCCGGTAACTAAAATACAGTCCATACGCTACTAAATAATATTATTAAATTCTTATTTTGTAAATATAATCCTACATTATTTAAATTTTAAAACATTGTTGTGAAATGGCCTTTTCGTGTGGTGGACGCACCATATGTATCGATTAAGGAATAGTAAAACATAGAAATTTACTGAGAATCGAGTCATTTGAAATATTATTAGGCTTACCCATATTGAAATAATTTCCTACTTTCACTACTTCATAAATACTTTTTAATGAACACCGTCCCCTCCAAAAAACCATTGATTGCCTGTATCGACGATGAGGTAATGAATCTGGAACTTCTAAAATTTACCATAAAACAAATTGATTGTGATGTTTTGCCCATTCAACATAGTCAGGAAGCACTTTCAATCTTACAAAAAAACATACCTGACGTGATACTGTTGGATGTTATAATGCCCCATATGGACGGATTTGAACTCTGTGAGTTAATCAAAACGAAAAGGAAACTAAAAAACATTCCTATCATTTTTATAACAGGAATGGGGAAAACAGAAAACAAGGTAAAGGGTTTTGAGCTTGGCGGGGTAGATTATGTAACCAAACCCTTTAATAAACATGAACTACTAGCGAGAATAAAAACGCATCTAAGCCTTAGCGAAGCAAAACAAAGACTCACCAAGCAGGCAGCTGACCTTAAAAAAGAGAATGTGTTGAAAGATCGATTGTTTTCTATCATCGGACATGACCTACGATCCCCACTTAGTGCCATAAAAATGCAACTGGATTTTATCCTCAGAGGAATCATAGATCCAAAAGAATCCAATTTCATTCCTAAAACGGTGCATAATCTTAATGCCACGACAGACGAGGCTTTTAACCTTTTGGACAATCTTTTGGGATGGGCAAAATCAGAAAGCGGTTCGTTGAGCATCATTAAAGAAGATATAAGCCTACTGACTCTGGTAGAACAATCTGCTCGACTTCAAAAACTAGCATTGGAAACCAAAAAGATAACCCTGCAAATTACGGTTCCAGAAGATGCCCTAGTTCATGCGGATATGAATATGCTCAAAACCGTAGTTAGAAACCTCTTATCCAACGCTATAAAATTTACGCCCGTTGGTGGTAGAATTTCCATAGCGGCGGCATCGGAAAATGGATTTTGGAATGTTTCCGTTACCGATAGCGGTGTTGGTATTTCAGAAGAAGACCTCCCTAAAGTTTTGAATACAAAAGAGCATTTCTCCAAAGAAGGCACACAACAAGAAGCCGGTACCGGATTGGGCTTAATTCTATGTCAAGATTTTATACTAAAAAACGATGGTACACTTTGGGTAGAAAGTACTTTGGGCAAAGGAAGTAGTTTTACCTTTTCCGTTCCTGCAACAAAAAATTAAGCTACAACTTGTTCGCTAGACCCTCTTTGTGCGCGTTCCCAGTTTACGGATTGGTTTCCTTTTAAGTACCTTCCAAATCCAAGAAATACGGATAAGTTCATGATAAAAAAGTAATACGGTATAAAAAGGATTTTAACTTTTATATGCCTATTTTCCAAAAACCATCCTAAAAGTGCTGCAGCATAAAAAGCTACTTGACACCAAAACAGTATGCTAAAAACCGATACCGAAAAGAAACCGTCTTGTTGTGCCAAAAAGAAATTGATTGGAATAAGAAGTAATAACAATAACGGGGTCAATGTCCATCTTAAAACACGGTGCGATATGTACTGAAACGATAAGGTTCCGTATTTAAAAACGTTCAACAAAGAACGTAAACGTACCACGGATTGTATCCCACCAGCGGATATTCTAATTTTCCTTTTCAATTCTTCTTTTACGTTGGCCGATGCATTTTCTATGGCATAGGCCTCTGGATTGTATTGTATCGTATTCCCTTTCATAGCTACCCGTAGGGAAATCATAAAATCATCTAAAAGTGTGTCTTTTTCTACTTCCTGCCACAATTCGGTGCGGATAGCAAATAATTCACCCGCTGCCCCAACCACGGAATACAGTTCTGCATCCCATTTCTTGAGTTGCGATTCGTACTTCCAATACATACCCTCTCCAGCACCAGCAGCTGCATCGGCATCTTTAGAGTAGATTCGTTTTTCACCCGATACACAACCTACTTTTGGGTCCCTAAACAAGCGAACGATTTCTTTAATGGATTGTTTGCCCAAATTAGTATTCCCGTCAGAAAAAATGACAATAGGTGTTGTAACATGTTTCATACCGCGGTTCATCGCCGCTATTTTTCCATTACGTGCGGGTTCGTGTAACACTTTAACATTAGTATGTTTCTTCAGTAATTCGGGCGTACCATCATCCGAGCCATCGGTAACCCAGAGCTGGGTTACTTTACGTTGCGGATAATTCAAGCTTTGGGAATTGGCTACTTTGGCATCCAAATAGTCTTTCTCGTTATAGGCTGCAACGAATAGTGTTACCTCAGGTTCATAGTCTTTGTTCCCTTCAAAAGGTTTTCCCAATCCAAAGGCCCTTCTAATTTTTATTATCGCGAAAAGTAAGATGCCATATCCTAAGTACGAATAAAAGATAATGAACAAGGCTACCCAAAATATGATTTTTAATGCATCCATAACTGACTAATTTATTTACGCCGTAACGCTTTCTTTTTTGGCTACGGATTCCCATACACCTGTATGGTGGTTAAATTGTTTAATCACCCTCGCCGGATTACCTACGGCTACCGAATACGGCGGAATATCCTTGGTGACTACGCTCCCAGCTCCCACCTGACAATTTCTACCGATAGTAACACCTGCTAAAACAACCGAATTGGCCCCAATATGAGCCTCTTGTTCAATGACGGTTGGTCTAATGTCCAAGGCTTGTTCACTAGAATTTTTGGAACCATCGGCAAA